>CAMZCV010000025.1 GCA_947305035.1 uncultured Coriobacteriales bacterium
GTGCTGCGCATGAAGAAGACACAGTTCATAGAGCTGCTCGCGCACATCAAGGCAACGCTCGTCTCGTTCCTCTCCATCGTCATGTTCGTGGCGTTGGGCGTGGGCGTGTTCTTGGGCATCCGCGGGTCGGCGTACTCGCTCGAGCGTTCCGCCGAGAAGCTCTTCAACGAGAACAACTTCCACGACTTCGAGGTGCTCTACCCTTACGGCCTCACCGATGACGACCTCGGCGCGCTCGCCGCCGTCGAGAATGTGGATTCGGTTGCGCCCTTCTACCGTGCCTACGTGGTCCATAACATCGACGGCAACGGAACCACCATCCAGCTCCAATCCATCACACCCGATGTCGATACCTGCACCTTGCTCGAGGGAACCATGCCCGCCAATGCCGGCGAGATCGCCATCAGCGGCGTCTATGCGCAGAAGAACGGCATCAGCTTGGGAGACACCATCTCGTTCAGCCACGATGCCACGGGCGCCGATGATTCCGATGGCATGGCGTACCTCACCCGCGACAGCTTCACGGTGACCGCCTTCATCACCAGCCCGCTCTTCCTCATCCAGCAGGGCGGCATGCTGGGCATCGCCGCCGACGGAGGTTCCGTGGGCAGCTTCGCCTTCACGGTGGAAGAGGCCTTCGACTCTGCCGCGTATCTCGGCACGCATCCCGGAGCTCTCGTGCGCGCCTCCTCGCTGCGCGGTGTCCCCACCTTCTCCGATGATTACCGTACCCGCTCCAACGAGATAAAGGCCGACATCGAGGCTCTGGGCGGGCCGCGTGCCGCTGCGCGCTTCGATGAGATCTACAGCGAAGCCAAGGAGAAGCTCGACGAGGCCGAAGCGCTGATCACCGAGGGCGAGGCGCAGCTCGAGGCTGCCAACACGCAGATCGTCGAGGGCGAGGATGCCCTTGCGCGTGGAGAGATGCAGCTCGAGGCGGCAATCCAACAGCTCGAGACCGGCCAGGCAACCTACGAGGAGACCGCCTCTCAGGGCGAGCTCATGCTCGGTGCCATGGAGTCGGCGCTCGCGCAGCTCCAGACCGCCTACGATACCGCCAATGCGGCCCTCGCTGCCAATGCCGCGCGCGTGGATTACCTCAGCTGGCAGGTCGATTCCATCTACACCGAGATCGGAACGCTTCGCGGGGCATTCGATGATACCGCCGCGCAGGTTGCCGAGCTCGATGCAATGCTCGAGAGCGGCCAGATCGGTATGGACGAGTACGACGCCCAGCTCCAGATGCTCCAGGACAACCTCAACATCAGCATCCAGATGTTCAGTCTGGCTGCCACAACGATGTTCCCCAGCATCACCGAGCGCTATCCGGCCCTTGCCAGCTTCCCCGCGGTCTCGCTCAGCCAGCCCGGTTGGCTTACCATCGCAACGACCAAGCTCTCCGAGTTCGAGTCGTATGCCGCAGGCGCCTCCGACATGCTCTCCGAGGCCCAGGCGGAGCTCGACGCCGTCCAGCGCGAGGTCGACTCCCTCTCCACGCGCATCAACGAGGGCTGGAGCCAGCTCAACTCCTCGCGCGAGCGCTTCTACAGCCAGCTCGCCGAGACCCAGGCCCGTCTCGAGGAGGGCCGCCAGCAGGTGGCCGATGGCCGCGAGCAGCTCGATAACGCGAGCGCCGAGCTCGAGGAGGGCAAGCGCACCGTTGCCGAGATGACCACCGAGCTCGAGGAGGGCAAGGAGCAGTACGAGGCCGCGAAGGCACAGGTCGACGCCATGACCTCGATGAACTGGATTGTCAACGACCGGTTCTCCTCAGCCGGCGCCATCATGCTCGACAATGTCATCGGGCTCACCAACAACCTGCGCATCGCCATGGCCTCGCTGTTCGTCCTCGTCGGCCTTCTCGTGTGCTACTCGGCCGTGTCGCGCATCGTGCACGACCAGGTCACCCAGATCGGCGCCAAGAAGGCTCTGGGCTTCCGCAACGGCGAGGTCACGAAGAGCTATCTCGCCTATACGGCGCTTGCAGTTATCGTGGGCGTTCTGCTCGGGCAGATCGTCTCGGTATTCGTCGTGCAGCTCATCCTCTACGGAAAGCTTGCCGACAACTTCGACGTGCCGCGGGTGGGACCCAGCCTGATGCCGCTCGACATGCTGTTCATCGCTCTGTTCGAGCTGGGACTGCTGCTTCTCATCACATGGCTCGCCTGCCGTTCGGTTCTCAAGCGCAGCGCCATCGAGCTTTTGGGCGGAGAGCAGAAGTCCAACAGCCGCACGCGCTTCTACGAGCGTTGGGGCATTTGGCGCAGGCTTCCGCTGCTTACCCAGACGGTCATCAACAACTGCGTGAACGATCCGCGCCGCGTGTTCGCCACGGTCATCGGCGTGGCTGGCTGCACGGCGCTCGTCGTGACAGCCTCCACGCTCAAGAACAACATCACCCGCAGCTTGGACAACCAGTTCGGCACCGTATACGAGTTCAACGCCACGGTTTTGTTCGCAGGCGATGATGAGACCCTCGAGGAGATCGAGCGCGTTCTTGAGAGCGAGGGCTGCACGTATGCGGTCGTGCGCAAGTCTGCCTTCCTCATCGAGGGGGGCGAAGGCTTCGCCTACGACAACGCCTATATCCCCGTTGATGAAGAATCCTTCAACAGGGTCTTCCACCTCAACGTGGTTCCCACGGACGGCTCGGCACCTACCGACGGCGTGTGGCTCTCCGAAGCGCATGCCGAGCACCGCGGGCTGCATGTTGGCGACAGCATCCAGCTGAGCCAGGCTTCGGGCACGCGCTACAACCTCTCCATCGCAGGCTTCTTCACGTATTACGAGCCGTTTAACGCCATGGTCATGAGCCCTGCCTTCTACGAGCGGGTTTTCCAAGACGAGGTGGTTCCCAATGCGCTGCTCGTCGATACCGGCTCGCTGTCTGTGGAAGCCCTGCGCGACAAGCTCATCTCCATCGACGGCTTCACGTCGATCACCGATGAGGTGGCGTCCTCGGCATCCGTCTCGAGCCTCTTCTCGAGCATCACCACCACAACCGTGATCATCTATGTGGTGCTGTCCGCGCTCATGGCCATCATCGTGCTGCTCAACCTCGACGTGATGTTCATCAACGAGAAGAAGCGCGAGCTCATCGTGCTCATGATCAACGGCTTCTCGGTGAAGGACGCCAAGGGCTACATCTTCCGCGACGCCATCGTGATGACGGTGTTCGGCATTCTCGTGGGCGTCGCCCTAGGTTCGCTCGTAGGCGGGTATACCGTGGCTGCCGTCGAGTGGCGGAGCTGCTCGTTCATGAAGGATCCGGACCTGCCGTCGTGCCTGCTCGGTGCGGGTGTCTCCGCGTTCTTCGCCATCGTCATGATGCTCGTGGCCCTGAGGCGCATCCCGCGCTTCTCGCTCACCGACATCTCCAAGTTCTAAGAGGTTCTCTGCATGAAGTTCAAGTATGTCCGCATCCAAGGTCGCGAGCTGGCGCAGAACACCGGCCAGGGTGCGGGCATCTTCAGCATGTGCTGGCGGCTCATCCAGCAGGATGTGATGGATGAGGAGGACAAGGCGCTCTTCCAGGAAATCGATTCGTGGTTTGCGGAGGAGCTGCCGTTTCCCGAGCCCTGCATGAACAAAGAGCGCGTGGTCTGCTTCTTCAAAACCGAGAATGCCGACCTCATGATGCGCATGATCACGCCTGCAATGTGGCTGCTCGAGCGGTACCACCATCCCTTCTACGTGATCTACACCAACGACCCGGGGGAAATCGTCTACGAGGATACGTATCAGGTTGTGGTGAAGGTGCCCGATGAGATTCCCATGGTCGAGTTCCACCATCAGTGGACCGAGCCCGACGGTACGATTCACGAGGGATAGGGGGCGCTCCATGGTTTTCTCGATCGAGCAGGACGGTACCGCCCTCTCCGTTGCCATCGAAGGCCATCTCGACCTCGAGTCATCCCCTGTGATCGACAAGGAGCTCGCAGGCAGGCTGGACGGCATCACCCATCTGGTGATTGATATGGCGGGCGTCGACTACGTCTCGAGCATGGGGCTGCGCCTGCTGCTTTCGCTGATGAAGCGCATGTCGAAGCAGGGCACCATGGTTGTCAGGCATGTGAACGGCGACGTCATGGAGCTGTTCGACGATTCGGGCTTCTCGCAGATCCTTACCATCGAACCCGACGACCGTCCTGCAGGGGAGCGTTGATCATGGCAACGATGCTTTCTGCGACACACCCCCTGGCCGCGCAAACCCTGCTCGGGAATCTGCCCACAGGCGATACCCTGAGCATCCTCTTCGCCTTCATCGCGATCCTCGTGGGCTTTTTCGTCTCACGTTATGTTGCCAAGGTGATCCGTCTTGCACTCGGCAACACGTCGGTGGGGGAGACCTCCCTCTTCATCAATATCGCCCGCATCGGCATCGCCCTTATAGTGGCGTTCTTCATCTGCGAGAACTTCTTCGGCATCGAGCTCTCCGGCATCGTCCAGGCGCTCGGCATCACCACGCTGGTTGTCTCCCTGGGCCTTCAGGACCTCATCAGGAACGTCGTCGCGGGGCTGCAGATTCTGGTTGCCCATCTGTTCAAGGCGGGAGACCAGCTGGAGGTTGGCAGCGTGCGCGGCGAGGTCATGGATGTGAGCTGGCGTCAGACCGTGCTGCGCGACAAGGACGGGAACTCCATCGTGGTGCCCAACGCCGAGCTCATGAGCAGCAACTTCATCCGCCGCGAGGGCGAGATGGTGCGCCGCTACATATTCGAGTGCGATATCAAGCCGGGACTCGACCTCGTTCGCGTTGCGGCCGATATCGAGCAGCTCGCTGATGACGTGCTGGATGCCAACGGCTGGCGCTCGGAGGAGGGTACGCAGGTGGTCTTCCTAGGCTCCACGGCCAATGGCGTGAAGGCATCGGTGCGCATCTTCCTCTCCGACATCGCCTTCACCACGCGTGGAACCGATGTAGTGATGCGCGCCATCGGACAGCGCGGCTATCTGGCTGATTGGACCAACGATACTCCCCACCAGGAGCAGTGGCGCTAAGAGCGGTTCAAAGACGCCCGATCCATCTCTCCATATTTAGCTTTGTGAAGAACAGCTGCTAACGCACGACGGTGAAGACGTCGGCCATGCCCGTCACCTCGAGGACATCCATCACGTCGTCGCGAGGATGCAGCAGGCTGAAGGAGCCTCCATGGAGCACCGCGAGCTTGCTCGCGGAGACGAACACGCGAAGGCCCGAGGACGACACGTAATCCACGTTGGCAAGATCGATCTCGAGGTCGCTGGCGTCCTCCGGGAAGGATGAGACGATGGTCTTGTCGAGCTCCGATGCCGTCTGCACGGTCAGCTTGCCCTCGGGTGCGTAGGTGACGCGGCTCCCATCAACGGTCACGGTGATTTCCATCGAACAATCCTTTCCCAAGGTCTTAGGCGTCCTTGTCCAGCCTCTGACGCTCGACCAGCTCGGCAAAGAGGCCGTCCTTGGCGATGAGCTCGTCGTATGTTCCCTCTTCGGCGATGCGCCCGCCGTCTACTACAAGGATTCTATCGCAGTGGCGCACGGTTGAGAGGCGGTGCGCGATCACGATGCGGGTGCACTTGAGCTTCTCAAGGGCATCCGCGACATGCTTCTGGGTGATGTTGTCGAGCGCGCTTGTAGCCTCGTCGAGCATGAGGATGCGGCGCTTTCCGCAGATGGCGCGGGCGATCATGATGCGCTGGCGCTGGCCGCCCGAGATGCCGCCACCGCCTTCGGTCACGAGGGTCTGCATGCCCATGGGCATGCGGCGGATGTCGTCGGCGATGCCTGCGACCTCGGCGGCAGCCCACGCGTCTTCGAGCGTTGCGGTTGGCGCGCTGATGGTGATGTTGCTGAAGAGGTCGCCCATGAAGAGCCGACCGTTCTGCATCACCACGCCGATGTGATGGCGCAGGCTCCGCAGGTTGATCTTCGAAACGTCGTTGGGACCATAGAGGATGGTGCCGCGCTCGGGCATCTCGAAACCGAGCAGCAGGCGCAGGATGGTGCTCTTGCCGCAGCCGCTTTCACCCATGATGGCGACGTACTCGCCCTGACGGACATGGAATGAGAGGTTCCTGAGCACATACGGCGAGTGGTTGTCATAGCGGAAGCTCACGTTGGAAACGTCGATGCCCCCGGAGAGCGTTTCGATGCTCGGCTGGTCGTCGGAAACCTCGGGCGTGGTGTTGAGGATGGGCGAGACCATCTCGAGCATCGGGCGGATGCGCACGAGCTGGGCAGCGACGCCCGTCAGCGACATGATGGCGCCCGAGACCTGCCCGAAGGCGGTGCTGAACGCCATGAAGTCGCTCATCTGCATGCCCGTCGAGCCAGCGGAGAAGTAGATGAAGATGTTGCCGAGAAGGCCCACGAGGGTGACCAGCGCGGGCAGGGCGCGCATGAGGGGCGGGCGGTTGTACGACGGGCGTGCATAGTCGGCGTACCCGTGGGCCCATTTGGCGAAGGCGCGATCCTCTGCTCCTGCGAGCTTGATCTTCTGGACACCGTTGAGGAGTGCGGTGACCGTGCCCGAGAGCTTGGTCGATGCCTCCAGCGTCTCGCGCTCGAAGCGGTAGGAGGCGATGGTGGCGAAGATGGCCAGACCCGCCTGGATGAGCACGACGATGAGCGCGGGAATGGCGAGATGCGGCGCATATGCGGCGATTTGGACCACGTAGACGAGCGAGAGCACCGCTGAGAGGCTGGAGCCCAGCACTACGGAGACGATCAGCTGGGCGAGCGAGTTCATGTTCTGCACGCGGCTGCTCAGGTCGCCCGAGGAGTACTGCTTGAAGAACGAGGAGGGGAGTGTGAGCACGCGCGCGAATGTTGCCGCCGAGCAGACCGTGTCGAGCTTGGTCGAGACGCGCGCCATCACGAGGCTCCTGCAGGCGCTGATGAGCGACGTGGAGACGGCGACGCCCACGAGCAGCGCACCGATGGGCGCCACGAGCGATGCACGACCGCTGGGCACTACCGTGCCGTAGGCAACCTTGTTCGCCCAGGCGGGAAGGAGCCCGAGGAGCGTGGCTGCGAGCGCTGCGGTTAAGACGAGCAGGTAATCGCCGCGGTCGAACACATGGAGGATGAACGATGCGAAATCCTGGATCCTGAGTGGCTTTGCGGGAAACGGCTTGTAGAAGAGCAGCGCCTCAGACTCGATATGCTTGGCGATCTCCTTGGTCACCGTGACCTTGCGGGATGTCCCCGGCTCGAGGTACCAGTAGCCGCGCACGCTCTTGGGGAGCAGCGCGACGATCTCGCCCGTATCGAGGCGTCCGAGCATCGCTCCGAATGCGGAATCCTGCCAGTTTTTGTCGAGGTGCACCGTGCGGCGCATGGTGCCCGACCCACGGCACATCCACTCGAGCCGATCATCGAGCTCCTCAACGCTTTCGGGCACTCTGCCGGGTTCCACGCCGATGTGCGCGAGGCAGGCGCGGGCGGCGGCGTCGATCTGCTCGGAGCTCTCGGTTGCGGGGGCTGCGAACGTGTCGCTGCCGCTCACGCTGGAGGCCAGCTCGGCATATGCACGGCCGGTGAGCTCGTCGTCGAACCGGGCACGGGTCTTTATCTGCGACTCGATCCAACCCATGCTAGTCGCTCCTCACAAGATCGGCGTAGGTTCCGTCTGCAGCGAGGAGCTCCTCATGGGTTCCCCGTTCGACGACCTTGCCATGGTCGAGCACTACGATCTCATCGCAGTCGCGGATGGTGGAGAGGCGGTGCGCAACCACGATGCAGGTGATGCCGCGGTCGCGGATGCGGCTGATGACCTCCGCCTCGGTTTGGGCATCGAGCGCGCTCGTGGCCTCATCGAGGATGATGACCGTGGGGTCTTGGGCGAGCACGCGGGCGATCTCCAGGCGCTGGAGCTGTCCGCCGCTGTAGTTGCGTCCGCCTGGGAGGATGCGGCTGGCATAGCCGCCCTCGCGCACGGCGATCTCGTCGTGGATGTTGGCGTCGCGGCAGGCGAGGATGACCTCGTAGTCTTCGATGGAGCGGTCCCACAGCTTGACGTTGTTGGAGACCGTATCGTCGAAGGTCACGATGTCCTGGTCGACGACGGCGACCGACCCGCGCAGGACCGCGTGCGGCACCTCCTCGATGGGGGTGCTGTCGAAGAGGACCTCGCCTTCCCAAGGACGATAGAGGCCCGTGACGAGCTTGGCGATGGTGGATTTGCCGCATCCCGAGCCGCCGACGAGCGCGACCCAGTTGCCCGGCTTGATGTGGAGGCTGAAGTTCTCGATGAGCGGGGGTTCGAGCGGAGAATAGCCGAAGGTGATGTTGTTGAGGTCGACCTGTCCGCGCAGCTTCTCGCGGTCGAGGGACTCGATGTCCTCACGGCTCTCCTCGTCGTAGGGTACGTCGACGGGATAGCGCATGACGTCCTCCACGCGCTCCATCTGCGTCTGCATCTCCTGTACCGTCTGACCCAGGTTGATGATCTGACCGACGGGTGCCATGAAGGAGGAGAGGAAGCCCGTGAAGGCGAGCAGCGCGCCGGGCGTGAGCTCTCCGGCCACGATGAGCCAGATGCCCAGGACCAGCACGGCGATGTTGGCGAGCTGCGTCATCATGCTGGGAACCATGCCGAGATAGGTGTTGAGGCGGATGGTGCGCGCCTGCGACTCGTTGACAGCGGCCTGGTATCCCGCCCAACGGCTGAAATAGCCCGCCTCTGCACCCGAGGCCTTGATGGTCTCGATCATCTCGACGCCGCCTACGGTGGTGGCATAGAGCTTGCCTGCGCTGGACATGGCGGATCGGGCGATGTTGATGCGCTTATGCGAGATGTAGCGCCCCATGAAGGCGTTCAGAAGGACGGTGAAGATGCCCACCGCGGTGAGCAGCAGGCTGTATCGCAGCATGATGACGAGGTAGAACACCAGCATGAAGGCATTCACGATGACGGGCGCGAGCTCTCCGATGAGGGTGAATGCGATGGACTCGTTGGCGGATTGGCGCTGCTGCAGGTCGCCCACCATGCGCTGCTCGTAGAAGCCCACGGGCAGGTGGAGCAGATGGCGCATGAACCGCGAGGACGAGACTACGGCGATCTTGCCTTGGATGCGCATGAGGTAGATGGCGTTCATGACGGTGACGACGCCGGTTATGACTGCGAGCGCGAGCATGATCCCGATAAGCGGCAAGAGCCATTCGGGGTTGCCGCCCGAGAGGATGCGGTCGACGAATACGTGGCTGAGCGATGTGTTGAGAATCGAGACGACCGATGCGATGGCG
>CAMZCV010000026.1 GCA_947305035.1 uncultured Coriobacteriales bacterium
ACCTTGGCCAGCTCGTTGGCGAAGGCGCGGAACTTGGCGTTGGAGCCGACGAAGTCGGTCTCGCAGGTGAGCTCGACGAGAGCGCCAACCTTGGCGTCGTCGGTCACGTAAGCGGCGATGGTGCCCTCGTTGGTGTCGCGGCCGGCGCGCTTGATGGCCTTGGCGAGACCCATGGTGCGCAGGACGTCGACGGCCTTCTCGATGTCGCCGTCAGCCTCGACGAGTGCCTTCTTGCACTCCATCATCGGGGAGTCGGTCATCTCGCGGAGCTGCTTGACAAGTGCGGCGGTGATCTGGGCCATGATATATCACTCCTTACAGGATCGGGTTTCGGTTACTCGGCAACGGTCTCGTCAGCAGCGGCCTCGGCGGGAGCGTCGGCCATCTCCTCGGCGGAGATCTGCGCCTGGCCGCCACCGGTGAGGATGGCGTCGGCGGCGAGCTCGCACATGAGGGCGACGGAACGGATGGCGTCATCGTTGGCGGGGATGCCGAAGTCGACGACGTCGGGATCGGAGTTGGTGTCGAGCAGGCCGATCACGGGGATGTGCAGGCGGTTGGCCTCCTTGATGGCGATCTCCTCGCGCTTGGTGTCGACGACGAAGAGGGCCTGCGGAAGGGCGGTCATCGTGCGGACGCCGCCGAGGTTGCGCTGAAGCTTCTCGAGCTCCTTGGAGAGCACGGACTGCTCCTTCTTGGGCAGCGTGGCCATGGTGCCGTCCTCGACCATTGCCTCGAGCTCCTCCATGCGGTCGATACGGGAGCGCATAGTGACGAAGTTGGTGAGCATGCCGCCGAGCCAGCGCTGGTTGATGAACGGCTGGCCGGAACGCTCAGCCTGGGCAGCGATGGGCTCCTGCGCCTGCTTCTTGGTACCAACGAACAGCACCTTGCCGCCACGGGCAGCGAGATCCTTCAGGAAGGTGTACGCGGCGTCGGCGCCGAGCATGGTCTTCTTGAGGTCGAGGATGTAGATGCCGTTGCGCTCGCCGAAGATGTAGGGCTTCATCTTGGGGTTCCAACGACGGGTCTGGTGACCGTAGTGGCAACCGGAATCGAGCAGGGTCTGGATAGTGATTTTAGCCATGGAAAACCTCCTTGTGGTTGTTCCTCCGCACGAGGTCATCCCCTTTGCACCACCCATTCGCTGGCTGACGACATGGGCACCACGGTACGCGGGTAGTCGTGCGTGTGAGATCGTCGCTGCACCATGCAGCGTGCCGCGCCCTATGCGCAGCAATTAGCTATATTACCATGCATCAGTCGAAAGATATGCAGGAATCTGTGCGTTTTCAGTCAATTCCAGACTCCGACCGCGGGTGAGCTTGGCGCGTCGCGTCCTTGAGCCTGTCTATTGAGACGTGCGTGTAGATTTGAGTGGTCGAGAGCGACTCATGGCCGAGAAGCTCCTGCACGGTTCTGAGGTCTGCTCCACCACCGAGCAGCTCGGTTGCGAATGTATGGCGCATGGCATGCGGCGTGAGGGCGGCATCCTTCCCTGCTGCCCTCGTGCGTTTCTCGAAGACGGTTCGCAGCGCATCGGTGGACATGGGGTTTCCGCGGGTTGAGAGGAAGAGCGACCGCGTGGGCTTTCCCGAGGCTGCGAGCTGGGGGCGTCCGCGCTGGAGATACTCGCGAAGAGCCGCGAGCACCCGCGGATAGAGCGGGATGATGCGCTCCTTGCTGCCCTTTCCGAAGAGCTTGACCTGCGCCTCCGCGAAATCGATGTCATCGACGGAGAGCGAAGCCACCTCTGCGATACGAGCGCCCGAAGCGTAGAGCAGCTCGAAGATGGCTGCGTCCCTGACGCCCACGGGGGTTGTCGTGTCGATCGCCCCGATGATGTCCTCAACGTCGCCGTCGGACATGGTTTTGGGCAGCTTCTTCGCAAGCTTGGGGCTTGCAATGGCTGCCGCAGCGTCTTCGGTGACGAGCTCCTCATGGACGAGCCAGCGATAGAGCGAGCGGATGGCGGAAAGATGCCGGTTCACCGTCTTCTCCGAATAGCGGGCGCGTGTGAGCTGCGCAAGGTAGTACCTGAGGTCCCGATGGCTGATCGTTGCAGCGTCGATACCCTCGCGCTCTGTCCAAGATGCGAAGGACGCGAGGTCGGTGGCATACGCGCGAACGCTATGCGGGGACAGCCCGCGCACATCTTCCAGATAGGCGATGAAGCGGGAGATCCACGTGCGGAACTGCTCCTGTTCCTCCGTGCGTGCCTCTGCAACGTGCGACGTCGGTGCCATCAGCGCTCTCCAAAGAGGTCTGGACGATCCGCCACGAAGCGCTTTGCATCAGTGATACCCCTCACTGCGTATGCCGCCTTGCGATTGGCCTTGGAGCGGATATGCTCCTCGAGCGGAGGGAATACGCCGAAATTGACGTGCATGGGCTGGTAATCCTTGCAAGCTGGGTTGGATGCGTAGGCCACAAGCGACCCGAATGCGGTTGTGGGAGGAAGGGCGGGAGGCTCGAGGCCGTTTATGCGCGCGTACACATTGAGGGCTGCGTAGAGGCCCGATGCGATTGCCTCAACATATCCCTCGGTGCCCGTGATCTGTCCGGCGAGGAAGATGTCGGTTCCGGGAATCGAGAAGCCTTGGCTAAGGACATGCGGTGAATCGACGAAGGAATTGCGGTGCATCACGCCATAGCGGAAGAACTCGGCATGTTCGAGACCGGGAATCATCCTGAAGACGCGCGCCTGCTCCGAGAACGTGAGGTTGGTTTGGAAACCAACGAGGTTGTAGGCGCTGCCCTCCGCATTCTCAGCCCTGAGCTGCACCACCGCGAACGGCCTCCTGCCGGTATGGGGATTGACGAGGCCTACGGGCTTCAGAGCCCCGTATGCAAGGGACATGAAGCCCGTCCGAGCAACCTCCTCCACGGGCTGGCAAGCTTGGAACAGGTCCTTCGATTCGAAATCGTGCACGATCACGCGCTCAGCAGCGGTGAGTTCTTTGATGAACGCCTCGTATTCGTCGCGCTCCATAGGGCAGTTGAGGTAGTCCCCCACCTCGCCATCTCCGTAGCGCGACGCCCGGAACGCGCGCTCCATGTTGATGGTCTCCGCATCGACGATGGGCGCGGCGGCATCGAAGAACGAGAGATGCTCCTCGCCGAGACGCGTGCAGAGTGACGAGAAGAGGGCATCGGAACAGAGCGGCCCCGCTGCGATGACGGCGGGCCCCTCGGGAAGCTCGGTCACCTCGGTGCGATGGATGGTGATGAGCGGCTCCTTTTCAATCGCTTCAGTGACAGCCTGCGCGAATAGGTCTCGATTGACCGCAAGGGCACCTCCGGCGGCAACGCGCGTGGCGAAGGCGCAGCCGATGAGCTTCGAGCCATAGAGGGCGAGCTCCTCTTTGAGCATGCCGGCGGCGGACTCTGTCTTGGTGGACTTCAGGGAATTGGAGCACACGAGCTCGGCGAACAGATCGGTCTTATGCGCCGGAGAGGTACGCGCGGGACGTTGCTCGTACAGGTCTACGGAGATGCCGCGAGAGGCGAGCTGCAGGGCGCATTCGGAGCCGGCAAGGCCTCCCCCAACAACGGTTACGCCCATATGCAGCTACCTCCTTCATGAAGAACCAATCAATCATTCCTATTGTGCGACAAAAAAGCTTCCTTCGACGCAATGTATCTTCCATCGGGTAATTTGGAAACCATCCCGAGCACTTCGTACTCCGAGAGCGTTTTGATGATCGTAAGAACATCCTGGTTGAGCCGCTCGGAGAGCTCACGTGGTCGAGAGGGCGATGCGAACAGCGCCGAAAGCACCTCTCCCCTGGGAGCGCCTTCATGATGGATGATACCTCTCACCAGCCCGTACTCTTGTGCTATGGCCTGTTCGAGATCCTGCTCATCGCAGATGATGGATGCCCCGTTGGCAATGAGGTGGTTCGCGCCGCTGGATGTGGGTGAGAAGATGGATCCGGGGACCGCGAACAGGTTCCTCCCCAGGTCAAGCACCGTCTCGGCAGTCGACATGGTTCCCGAACGCAGACCGGCTTCGGCGACGAACGTTGCACGTGAGAGCGCGGCGATGATGCGGTTGCGCTGGGGGAACTGGAACTTCTGGATTCCCGTCCCCCAAGGAAGGAGCGACACTACAGCTCCCCTTCCCTCCGACGCCTCGAAGAAGATGTCGGCGGACTCTGCCGGGTATATCTTGTCGGCTCCCGTACCCGCAACGATGATGATGTCACCTCCTGCATCGAGGGCTGCACGGCCGGCGGCGTGGTCGCATCCGCGCGCGCCTCCCGAGACGACGACGAGCGAACATTCCGCACTGATACGGGCCGCCATCTCGGTGGCGGCAAGCCCATAGGGGGTGGCGAGGCGTGCTCCGACTATCGAAATCGCCGGGGCAAGCAGAACCTCGGGGTTTCCCAGCACATAGAGGTCGGGCGGAGTTTCGAGCTCTTCGACAAGTTTTGGATAGAGCGCATCGCCCGGTTTGACGAGATACCTGTTCGATTCCATTGATCCCCCTATCCAAACGACCGCGACCTGAATGCGCACGCCTCGAGAACGTTCTGATCGGTGACGAGCTCTCCCTGCTCGAGATCTGCTATGGACCTCGCGACGCGGGCTACGCGGATGATCGCCCTGCCGCCAAGAGCGAGACGTTCAGAGATCGTCTCGAACGCACGCAGGGCTTCTTGAGAGAATCCGTAAGCTTCCATACCCCGTGCGCCTGCCGTTGGACGCTTGGTTTCTCGCCATCTCCTGAATTCAAGTGCCGCATCGAGGAGGTTGCGCATGTCATGCGACGAAAGACCCGCCGCACCGGAGATAACCTTCTGGGAATCAGGGCGGGCAACATCCACGAGCACGTCGATCCTGTCCATGAGCGGCCCCCCGATACGCGCCTGATAGGATGCGATGCGCGGTCCCGAGCACGTGCATACATGACCTGGGTCGCCCAAATGTCCGCATGGACACGGGTTAGCAGCTGCGATGAGCTGGAAATTGCAGGGAAAGGTGTAGACGCCGTCTACACGGACGAGACGCACCTCATGCTCTTCGAGCGGCTGTCTGAGCGACTGGAGTACATTACCGGCGAATTCGGGCATCTCGTCGAGGAAGAGCACCCCTTGATGGGCGAGCGACACCTCTCCAGGCATCACAGGTCTTCCTCCCCCGATGAGTCCTCCCATCGAGATGGAATGGTGCGGCGCTCGGAACGGCCTGATTCCCCTGGCGATGGTCCTTGTGTCGGCTCCCGCCACCGAGTGGATGAGCAGCGCCTCGTTGAGCTCCTCGTCGCTCATGCGGGGTAGGATGGAGGGCATGCGCCGTGCGAGCATGGTCTTTCCCGCACCGGGCGGGCCCATCATCATGAGCCCATGGTTTCCAACTGCAGCGATGAGGAATGCCCGCTTTGCCATGTCCTGGTCGATCACGTCTGCGAAATCGTATTCGAGTTCGAAATCATCCACATCATCGGCTCGTCGAAGCTCAGCAATCCGAGAGAACGGCGTGCAACGCGATATCCCTTCTCTTAGAAGCGACAGGTTGGGGCAGACGAGGCAATCTTCAAGGGGGAGGTTTCCCTCTTCTCCCCCGAACACCAGGCTGAGACCCAGCTCGTGGGCAAGGCGTGCATATGCAACGCTCCCCCTCGTCGTTGAGATGTCTCCGTTGAGGCCGAGCTCGCCCACGAACATGCAGTTGTCGAGACCGGCTTTGGGGATCTGCCCCGTTGCGGCGAGGATTGCAGCTGCGATGGGAAGGTCGTACGCCGTTCCTGTCTTGCGGATCTCCGCGGGAGCAAGGTTGATGGTGATGTGAACGCGGGGAAACGTGTAGCCGCAGTCTTTGAATGCGTTGCGCACGCGCATCCTCGATTCCATCACCACCGAATCCGGACAACCGACGATGGTGATCCCGGGTATTCCGCCCGTAATCCCAACCTCCACCGTTATGGGAAGCGCTTCTACGCCTCTGAGCTGGGCGGTTTGGATCGAGAAGCCCTCGGTCGGCATCATGCCTCCCACCAGAAGCCCCCTTGCAGGTGCTTGATATGGGCTATTCGGTTGCTGAGGAAGGTGATGCCGATCACATCGAATCTGATCGATGTGCCCTCCTCATGAATCATCCGGTAGAACTCTGCCATTTTGGCGTACCGCTCGAACTTCTCCGCGTTCACGGCCTCCTCGGGAGCTTCTTCGTGCCCATCTTCGAGCGAGCACCCGAGCAGTCGCCTGCTCTTAACCTCGACGAAGATCGTCTCGTCGGATGACCTGGCGATGATATCCACCTCGCCGAACGGCGTGCGCCAATTGGCGTCGACAAGCTCATATCCGTTGTCCTCGAGATAGGTTCGCGCAAGAACCTCTCCCAGATCTCCGACTTCCTTCGTGGAGAAATCCTCGATGCCTTCGAACGCGGGTTTCGTGACGTCGACGACGGCCTCGCATCTTCCCTCGAACTCTGCCATAGCTCCTCCTGTTCTGTGTTTGACGGTTGGTGGAGGAACAGTGTGGCAGGCGCGTCTGACAGGACGCTTTCACGTGGCATACAGCTGGCTAGCACGACTCTTCGCACAATTGCAGGAAGACTTCTGTAGCTGCTGGTAGGACTGTAGATAACTTGTTTAGTCAATAACCGAGGTGAAGGCACGAGGTGTCAGAAGAGACGCGGCGCCTCTATGAAGTTTCCACAAAAGGTGGAGCGGTGCACGGGCGTGAGACCATGGGCCCTGATGGCATCGATGTGCTCCTGCGATGCATAGCCCTTGGAGGAGGCGAATCCATAACCTGGATAGATGGCGTCGAGATCGTCCATCAGGGCATCTCGGGTAACCTTCGCAACGATCGACGCGGCGGAGATCGATGCGCAGCGCGCATCGCCCTTCACAACGCATACCTCCTTGGGATGAACATGGACGGGATTGCCGTCGATGAGCACGCAATCAGCCTCGATCCCGGTCTTCTCGATAGCGCCGGCCATGGCCATCCTCAATGCCCGCGCCATTCCGACACGATCGATGGTGTCGGGTGGAATGTGGCAGATGCCGATTGACCGTGCATGGTCGCGAATCCGCCCGGCAACCTCCTCGCGCATCTTGGGAGTGAGCTGTTTCGAGTCGTTGATACCGAGGATCATGGGTTCCCAGGGCAGGCAGATGGCGCACACGGTGAGCGGCCCTGCAACGGCGCCCCTTCCAACCTCATCGACGCCGATGACGATGCCATCGCCTGCAACCTCGCGCTGGTATGCGTAGAGCTTCGCGACGCGCATACGCTCGGCACGAAGGGCGTCGCGAGCTTTGACGGCCTTCTTGATTGCAGACTGAACCTGCTTGCGCGGGTCTTCGCCATAACGTTCGAGCAGAGCATCAAGCTCGTCCTCCGAAGCTGAGGCGAAACGTGCGGCTATGTCCTTTGCAGAGGCATCCATATCCACATCCTAGCAAAAGACCGCCCCGAAGGGCGGTCTTGGAAGTGCTCTTGCTGCGAAGCGAATTAGTTGCGCTTCTCGCGGATGCGGGCGGCCTTGCCGATACGATCGCGCAGGTAGTAAAGCTTGGCGCGATGCACATCGCCGTGGCGGACGACGTCAAGCTTGGCGATCTTGGGGCTGTGCAGGGGGAACGTACGCTCAACGCCGACACCGAAGCTGATCTTGCGGACGGTGAAGGTCTCGCGGGCGCCGGAACCGCTCATGCGGATGACATCGCCCTGGAAGACCTGCTCGCGGGTGCGGTCGCCTTCCTTGATCTTGTAGTGCACCTTGACGTTGTCGCCGACCTTGACCTCGGGAATGTCTTCCCTGATCTGCTGGCGCTCGATAGCACGAATGTAGTCCATCTTCTTTTTTCCTTGTCTCTAGAGGTGCCGACGACTCTGCGAAAACGGCACATAGGTTTACACGCAAAGAATGATTATAGGCAAATGCCGCAGGTGGGGCAAGGATATCTTTCATCCATCGTTTCATCATCCGTTTAGGTTTGATTTAGGGACAGAGCATACCATCTCTCATCAACCTAGCGGAAGCATGATGATACCGAAACGCGAACAGGAGAACCACCCATGGCCAACCTATCACGCCGCTTGAAACTTGATGCAGCCCTCACGCTCATGCTCGTCCTCGAAATGTGCTATTCGCTTACCGGGAACACCCTGCATGAGGCGGTGGGGTTCGCCCTCTTCCTTTGCGTGGGGATCCATCTTGTACTCTCTCGCAGATGGATCGCAGCCACCATACGTACCGCATCCTCCCCAGCGAGGGATCTCTCTGCGAAGAATAAGTGGCTCGCATGCGTTGCAGGATTGCTCGCAATCGACATGGTCGTCCTCGTAACCTCCTCCCTCATCATCAGCAACACGCTGTACACCTGGGGAATCAGCTTTTGGATGCTCAACATGACCGGTCTGTGGACCACCGTCCACGTCGTGAGCGCATACGGGCTCTGCGTCCTCACGGCGTTGCATCTCGCCATGCATTGGTCGCTCATCGCACGCAAGCTCAGGGTTGAATACAGCCCCTCAAGGAGGACAGCGATCGGTTTCGCCATGGGCGCTGCTGCAACCATGGGAATCATAGCAATCGGAAGAACCGTCTTCGCTAACGCCGCCGACATGATCGATGCAGACGATTCGGATACCGTTATCTACGATTCTTCGTCCAGATCTCCCAAGCAGGCGGCCGTTGTCGTGAGGGAGAAGAACTCTGCGGAAGAGGATCCCGAGACGCTGGCTCCAGAATCTGATTCCCAAGAGGCCCAGCCCTCATCCAATAGTGCCGGAGTGGCAGAATCTGAGTATTCCAACGAGCCTGATGACGTCGTCTCCGAGGAACCCGAAGTGTTCGAGGAAGTCTACGCCGAGGAACCCGAAGTGTTCGAGGAGCCGGAGGAATTCAGCGATGAGGAGCCGGTTCAGGAGAGCGAGCCTGTCGGCAACTGCCCGCTTTGCCATAACCATTGCCCGCTCAGCTCTCCACGGTGCAACCGTCCCTACGATGCGGGTCTGATCGCATAGCTCGTGCAGAACCAGTTCTAGGCCCCGTCGCACCCAGCTGCGGGGCCTTCCTTCATCAGAGCTACAGGCAGAACCCCACGACGACGCCGGCGGTATCGTCGGCCAGGTTGACGGCGCTTGCATACCCGAATGACGTGACCTGGTAGAACGCATCATCATCGGACTCGATGTACTCGAACGCGTACGGCGTCCGGT
>CAMZCV010000027.1 GCA_947305035.1 uncultured Coriobacteriales bacterium
GAAGCCGCTCGCCGTGCAGCAGTGGCTTGACGGGCTGAGCTACAACGGGGCGCTACAGTCGATGAACGTCCTGCGCCCGACCATCGACTACGCCGTGCGGTACGGCGTCATCGACACCAACCCGTTCCGCGAGAAGTACCTCATGCCGAGCAAGTCCACCGTCGAGCGCCGAGATCGTGGCGTGTGGACCTTGGACGAGCTGGGCGCGATATGGCGCGACCACGCCCTCGGGCAGTGGTGGGAAGCGCCCTTCCTGCTCTCCGCGTTCGGCGGTTGCCGCGTGGGCGAGTCGCTGGGCGTGCGCGACACTGACGCGACACTCGCTGACGTGTGTGGCGTGCCCGTCTGCATGGTGCGCATCGACCGCCAGATACCGTCGGTGGGCGCAGCCGTGAGGGACACGCTGAAGAACGCGCAGAGCCACCGCACGATAGCGATACCGGGCCGTGCTGGGCTGCGCGTGGCGTCCCTGGCTGAGTCGTGCGACACGTGGCTTGGCGGCGACGGGCTGGGCGGTCCGTCCACCCAGCGGCGGCTCATGCTGGCGTGGAAGTCGGCGGGGATGGAGCACCCGTTCCGCAATCTGCGCAACAGCTACGAGACGAACATGCGATGGGCGCAGCGCCTACCTCCGTGGCTGGTGGAACCCCTTCTGGGCCACGGTGGCAAGGGCGTCACGGGGCAATTCTACGACCGCCCGAGCGCGGAGATGTTCGCCGAAGCGGTGGCCGACGCGTACCGCGAGCGGCCCTATGACGCGGGCTGGGAGTGGGCTGATTGTGGGGAGTTGACCCGAATTGGGACGCAAGGAGCATAGACACCCTGTTTTACCTGCGGTTTTGTATCGTGTCGTATGACTCTCTATGATAACAGTGTAGTGCCGTGTTGTGCAAGTGATGTCCTGACATGCGGTTTCTTGTGCGTGGAGTGCGCTCATGTGCACGGTTTGCGGCCACTTGGGACGCGACTGGGACGCAAAAAAGGCCCCCTCCCCGCACTCTGCGGGAAGGGGGCGAGTCGCTTGTATGGTGCATCACCAAAGAGTCGAACTTTGCGGGGGCCAAGCCCTGCGGTTTTACAGACCGCGCCCTCTCCGTAGGGGTCTAGTGACGCATGGCTGGAACGGCTGGATTCGAACCAGCGACCAAGTGCTTAACGGGCACCTGCTCTACCTCTGAGCTACGCTCCAGTTTTGGTGCGGAGGGTCTGGTATTTCACCGACATTTCCCATCCCCCAGACGGGTGTTCTCACTGCGCATCGGTGCATGCCCCTAGCGCATCGTCTTTAAACTACCTCCGATATGGCAGGCCCGGAAGGTGTCGAACCTTCTTCTTCGGTTTTGGAGACCGATGCTCTAAAGCCGGTGAGCTACGAGCCTACGCTCGATTCTACCACGGGGCCACGCCCATGTCGCGCCAGTCGCGCTTGGTGGCCCATTCCATCTGCTTGTGCCCGCAGGTATGGCAGCGCAGCAGGAACCACACCTTGTCCCTCACGGTCTTGTCTGAGCCGTGGACGGGGCGCATCTTGTCGCCGCACTTCGGGCACGTGCGCTGCTCGTACGCCCTCATTGGACCACCGTGAACGCGATGGTTGCCACCCACACGAGCGCCTGAATCACCGCGCCGCAAAGCGCGAGCGACATGAGCGCCCCGATGGTGAACAGCAGCGCGTAGACCGCCGTGTCACGCATGGAGCACCACCGCCAGCACCGCCAGCGTGGCGAGCATCGCCGTGGCCACGAGCCAGACCATCCACGTCAGCGGCAGCTTGCGCGGCTTGCGCGGGGTCGCGCGTCGGGCGCTCATGAGACCACCACCCAACTGTGCTGCTTGCCGACGGACAGGTATCGGTCCTTCTTGCGGTAGAGGTAGTGCGCCCAGATGGTCGTGCCGTCGAATAGGATCGCGTCGCAGCGGACGCTCTTGCCCACCTTCAGCGACCCCACGGGCTTCGCGGCGAGGTCGGGCGTCGTGCGGATGTTGCACTCCTCGGTGGCCGTGAACGTGAAGTTGCAGGCCTTTTGCGCGGGCGGCTCGGGCGGGGTCCACGTGATGGTGACCTCCTCGATGGTGCCGTCCCCCTTGCGGTTCGGCTGCGAGTAGCCGTGCGCGTTGTGGTCGATGATGTGGTCGGCCACGAGCGCCGCCGCTATCGCCGCGGGAATGCCGTCGACCGTGGCCGCGCCCTCGTAGCGCAGCAGCACCGACCAGTCGCTGGCGCGGTAGGCGCTGCGCGTGACCTCGGTGCCGTCCTGGTCCCCCTGCCTGCCGCTCAGCCCGCCGGGGTAGTCGCCGTGTCGGGCACCGCCCTGCAAGCCGCCGCCGAGGTAAATCTCCGTGTGTCCGTCGCGCCAGAGCACGTCCCCCTGCTGCGGGGCGCTCAGGCTGCGGCGCACGAAGCCGTGGTCGGTCAGCAGCTCGATTTCGTTGCCCGTCCAGCAGTAACAACCGTAAGGCAACACGCCGACCGCCCTATAGCACATTCTTACTAATTCGCTACAGTCGTAATCTCCCCCATGTATATACACGGTGGCTTTCATCGTCACCCTCCTTGGGCTTGACGAAGCTTGTGATCCAGCCGACCAAACCCTCTGCGTCGGGGTCGTACTTCTTTATCAATTCGAGGACGCTGCCCGTCTCCATGATGCCGATGTAGACGCATGTCGCTATCAGCAGGGGTTGCGTGGCGAGGTCGAACCCTCCCACGAGCGCCCCGTCGAGTATCGCGCCCAGCGCCATCGCGCTCAGCTCCATGAACTTGTGCAGCAGCCCGGCCCTCATCTTCTCGCTGCTGAAGGTGTGGGTCGCTATCGCGCCGACGATGCCCACGATGAGGTCCAGCGCGATGAGGGTTAGGACCGTAAAGATTGCCGTCTGCGCCTTCGGGTCCGTCACGGGGGATATGACGTGGTAGATGTATGGAGGCATTGGTAGACCTCGCTCTCTGGCCGCGCTCCATATGGCAGAGGCCCCTCCCGCGCAGCCGCGAAGGAGGGGCCTCTGTGGTGCCTATGTCGGGACGATCGTGGCTACTCCTGCTCGGGTTCCGGCTCGCCAAGAATCTCGGCCAGCTCGTCGGCTGTGATGCGGCCCTTGTTGTAGGCGTCATGGACCATCTTCTCGGTCCACAGTCCCTTGTCGTAGTAGCGCTTTACCTTCTCCGCAAAGCTACTCATCGTCCACCTCCGGAAGTTCCACGTCGCACATCATTGCAACGTATTCGAGCAGAGCGCCGTTGCGCTCGCCCGTGTCCTCACTGTGCTGGATGCTGGCGTTCTGGGCCTCGTCCAGCTTCTCGGCGCGCGGGTCGCGCACCCTGCGGGTCTGAATCATGACCGCTCCAATCTCTTGAACCACTCATCGCTGTTTTCGAGCAGCCTCGGGTTGTCACCCTTGGCCGCATGCGCGCGCCATCCCTCGTATGAGGTGCGCGTCGTTCCCTCTGGCCGAAGACCCTGTGACTCGAGCGCGTAGAGCCTGCGCTTGCCGCGCCGCATGCGCTTGACCGACTCCTTGCGCAGTGTCATGACCGCGTGGCCGTCGCCTGCGAGCCGCCAGTCGAAGCCCAGAAACGCGAAGCGCTCGCCTGCGCATATGATGCGCGTCTTATGCTGGTGCGGCTCTAGGCCGATTTCCCCGAGCCGTTCGGTGATGTCGGCAAGGCATGCGCGTAGGTGCTCTCTGCTCTCATGCACGAGCACAAGGTCATCCATGTATCGGACGTATCCGCGAACGCCCATGCGCTCCTTGATGGCGTGGTCTACCGGGTCGAGGTAGTCGACGCCTGCTATCTGCGCGAGCTGGCTGCCGGGGTTGACGCCGGGACCGTCGCCGTACTGGTTGCGCATGGTCCTTATAGCGAAGTCGGCGACCCACTCCGGGCATGCCCTGCTGAACCGCCGCTCCATCACGTCCATGCGCAAGTGCGCGTAGTAGCCGCGCACGTCAACAATCAGGATGCCGCCCTCGGCTCCGTGCCTGCGCGCGTGCCGCTCTAGGTGGCATCTCATGCGCCGCCGCGCGAAGTCGGTACCCTTCCCCTTCTGGCACGCCGCATTGTCGTAAATCCAGCACCTGCTCATGCACGGGTAGATGGCGTTGTCGTTGTACGACCGTTGCACAACGCGGTCGCGGAACGGTATCGCCATGATCTCGCGGCGCTTCGGGCTTGTGACGGTGAACGACGTGGTGGGCCTTGCGCGATAGCTGCCGTCATGCAGCTCGTCACAGAGGCGCGCTATGTTCTCGGGGCCGTTGAGCACGAAGCTCTGGACGCTCGCCTTCCACATCACGCCGCGGCGGCAGCGCATCATCGACTCCCAAAGCGCGTCGAAGCCGATAACGTCCTCGGGGTCGATGGTGGGGACGGCGGCGGCACCGTCGCCCCACAGGGCGGATGCACGCCGTCCTCGTCCTTGTTCGGGGCGCTCGCCCACGGGACGCAGGCTCCCTGTGCCAACCTCTCGAATCTCACTCACTGCGTGAATGCTCCATGTCCGAGTCTCTGCACTGTCCGGGGCCGCAAAATTACCGTTGTTGGCGTTGTTGTTGCCACAATTGCCCGACGTGTTGACATTGCCGACGTTGTTACCGTTGTTGCGATTGCACGAACGCATCCAAGCGTTGCGGGCCGTTTACAGCCTACGTCCCAGATTCCAGATGCCGGTATCGCTTGGCATCGGAGTCTCTCCATGCGCGCACGAGCGCCTGAGCGTCGCGCGCCTTCTGCACCCACGCGTGCGCCTTGCCACGCCGCAGGTGGTTGGCCCGAATGCTCAGGCCGATGTAGTAGAGCAGTGTCGTGAAGCCCTCGCATGCCCGCTCCTGTAACTCGCGGCGGTGCGCCCACTTGCGCGGGTCACTCCCGACGCGCACGAGGTTGGCCTGCCACACATCGCGCCCGATGCCGACCGCGCATTCGTTGACCAGCTTGGTCAACGCCTGATTGCGGTCGAGAAACACGTTCGGGTTCGAAGTGATGGTGAGCGTGTGCAGCACCAGCTCCTCGGTCTTAGTGTGTGCGTCCAGCTTGCTCTTTCCTCGCTGGCCGACTGGTACGGACATGGCTCACCTGCCCTGCGACACGGCCCGCGCGCGGCGCGGGCCGATTAGAAGATTGACTCAGCCGATGGCACAGGCCGGGGCCGCAAAATTACCGCCGGTGGCGAAGTTGTAGCCACAACCGCCCGACGCGTAGACAATGCCGACGCCGCTACCGTAGAAGCGAGCGCACGAACGCATCCAAGCGTAGCGGGCCGTAGTCGGCTGAGCCAGATCGTACTGTACGTACTCGAGATGGTACGTCGAGGGATTGCCAGACGTTGACGCGGGCAGCGGCGATGTGGTTCCAGCAACTCGCTTCCAGTACTCCCACGGTTCGCCCTCGAGTCCCGACGTGCCGCCGTAGCTCTGCGACACCTGAAGCCAGTGCTCGCCCCACGACGGCAGGAACACGCGGTCATACGTGGTGTCGGAGAGCGGTGCCTCAGCGGTGCCGCCGTCAGTGACGTAGTTGAGCGCCGTGACGTGGGCGACTGGCTGCATGGCGGCCACCATGTCGGCTGGCAGGCCCGTCAAGAAGCCGTCGTAGTCAACGTAGGACGGTGTACGGCTGAACACCGTCGCGGGGACGTACCAGCCAGAGCCGGACGCGTTCAGGAACTGGCGCAGCGTGGAGTGCGCCCAGCGGTTGTTTCCGTAGGCGACTCTGTGCAGCGAGTTCAGGCCGTAGAACTGAAGCGCGCCGACCGTCGTGACCGACTCGGGCGTGCCGGAGAGCGGCACGGCAACGCCAGCGGCGGTGAAAGTGCCGAGGTTTGTGCCGTCCGTGCCCTCCGTCACACTGACCGTCTCGGTCGGCGTGGTCGCGCTCGCGTTCGCCCAGGCCTTGACCTTCCAGTTGCCCGGCGACTGGTCAGGCGCACCTTCGAAGCCGCTGAGTTGTCCGCCGATGGGCAGGTCCTGCGTAAGCGTGAACTGGTAGCTCTTTCCGCTCACGACGTTGCTGCCCCAGTTGAAGCCCATGGTAACGTTGTAGGTGCCAGCAGGGATGGCGGTCACAGCACTGAGGAACGCCTGATAGGGCGAGAACTGCGTGGCGAACGGCAGCGTGCGGTGGAACTGCGAGAACATGACGTTGACCGTCTCGCCATCAGCGAGCGTGCCGACGCCATGGCGCACGACGTTCCACGGCGCGTCGTACTCGGTGGTGACGCCAGAGCGCACGTCCGTCCACTTCTCCGTGAACTGCGTTCCAACCGGCAGCAGCGTCTCGCCCGTGCCCTCGCGGACCGCCGCTGCGACCTCGTCCCAGTCGTGGATGAGCGCCCCTACGGTTGTGGTGTCGGCGATAACGCCCAGAAGCGCGTTCGTCTTGACGCTCTCTGCCGTGAGGGCGTGCAGGACCCCGGTAATGGCTACGCCATCATCGTGCCCCATCGGGAACCAATTGTTCATGTGTACTCCTTACTCGTTGATGACGATGGCGAGCCGCTGGTCGCCGTTCTCGTCGGTTACCCAGTCCCAGTACGGGATTGCCATCTTCGGCCCGGTAACGCTGTTGTCCTGTACCGTCGTGGTCCATTCAGGATGTCCGGCGAGTACCTCCTCGACCACGGACGGGTCCACAAGCCCGCTGCCGATTGCGTCCCTCAGCTCCTCGAGCGCGGGCACTATCGTCTGCGCCGTGGGCGTGCCGCCGAGGTTGGTGATGATTTCGCCGATGGTCGGCACTGCCGTATCAGCCATTGCCCCTCCTTTCCTGTGTTGGTTTGCTACTCGTCCCCGTAGACGACCGCGAGCCGCCTGTCGTCGCCGTCTGCGACCCATTCGAGGCGGACAACATCGCTCGCCAGCTTCGCCAGCGTCACCGCGCCGTCCTGCACGGTGGTGGTCCACTCGGGGTGGTCCGCCAGCACGTCCTCCACGGTGGACGGCAGCTGCTCCACGGCCTCGTCCATGCGGTCGATGGCGTCCTGAATCGCGTTGTCGTAGTCCTCGGGGACGGTGTGCCCCTCCAGCGCGTCGGGCAGGATATCGACCGTGACGCTGCCTGTGGACGCGCGGACCGTATCGCCGTCGAGCAGCTGGAAGTAGGCCAGCGTGGTGCGTCCGGTGACCGATGCCGCCTGAACCTCGTTTATGGTCACGTCCACCGTGCTGTCGCCCACGGTCGCGGTCTTGCGGTAGTAGTGCTCGCCGCCGGGCAGCTCCATGACGAACGCCGCCGTGAGTCCGGTGAGGTCCACGGACGCGCCGTGATCCAGAATCAGCGCGTGGATGGTCGTGCCGTCCAAATCGCCCTGCCTGATGCGGATGGGCGTCGTGACCTTGCCCTTGTTGAGGTCGAGCGTGATGTTGAAGGTGTTCACTAGCCCTCCTTTAGACCATGAACGTGACGTTGAGCGGAAGCCACTCGCTCGTGCCCATCGCCGTGTTTCCCGTGCGGTTGCGGTGGCGCTCGGCAGTGACCACGCCAGCCGTCGTGATGCGCAGGAGCCAGCAGGCGTCGCCGCTGCCCTGCTGTAGGCTCGTGACCTCCTGCGCAGGTCGGCACCCGTCTGGCAGCGTGCAGATGGTCAGCGTGCCGCCCGCCGCGACCTCGGCAGTGGGCTTCGCCGCGCCCGTGAGCGCGACTACCGGACCCCACCTGCGCACCTTGGGCGTGCGGTTGGCGTCGTATGCCGTCGCGCCGCTGTCGAGCGTGAGCGCCGTCCATGCCACGTCGCCGTCGTGGGTGGTCGAGCCGTCCCAGCCGACCGCGAACGCGTTGGAGCGGGCACCTGCCACGCCGTTGCCGACCTCGAACGCGTTGTTTGGGTCGTTGTCGTTCCACTTGCCTATGGCTGTCTGGTAGTCGCTGCCCGCGATGGTGTGGAGTCCGTCTGCGCGTGAACCCCATCCGCTCGCTGTCGTGTCCTCGCCAGTGGCACGGGAGTTGCGGCCTGTCGCGGTGGTGCGTGCGCCGCCAGCGTATGCGTTGGCTCCGCTCGCCGTGGTGAGGTACCCGCTGGCATGCGACTGACGCCCGCTCGCCGCCGTTTCCAGACCCTCGGCCACGCTCATGGCCCCAACGTCTGCGGTGGCGTCGCGCTTGCCGAACGTGTACGACTTCGTAAGCTCGCTTGCGGTCGTATACGTGACCGTGATGATGGCTCCGACCGTGGGGTAGGTGTCGAACGTGATTTTGGTGGTTTGCTTGGTCACTGACCCGCCGCTGCCGTCAGATACCGTCACCGTGTAGTCGGTGCCTGTGGCGGTGTAGGTCAGCACGTAGACGCGCGACTCACCGTCTGACTCGAACGTGTCCGTGACCTCTAGCGTCCCGCTCTCGTCGCGCAGGTCCTCAACCTTGAAGAACTCGTTGCCATCCCTGTCAATCATGCGCTGGCTGTGGTAGTCCAGCTCCATGTGCGACTCGCTGGACCTGCCAATCACGGCCCCGTCCGCTCCGAACTGCGCCACGACGTTCGCCGCCGCGTTGCCCAGACCGTCGTAGAACGCCACCGCCGAATCGGAGAAAGACGCAAGCCACGAGCTGCCCTGCCGTAGCAGGATGCCCAGACTGTTCATCAAAATGTTGCGCTCGCCCGTGGGGTTGCCCTTCTCGGACGATACGTGCACGCCGTTATCGTCCGTGAAGAAGTGCTGCTTGATTGCGTCGGCGATGGCCTGTGCGCCGCTCGCCACCTTCGCCGCGGAATCCGTCGCCTTGCGCACGGCACGCACGGTGCTCGTGCCCGCTGCGGGGTCGCTCGCGTTGCCGACCACGCCCATCTGTGCGCCGGACCACTGCACGCTCACCACGTCGCCCACGGCAACGCCAGCGGCGCAGGTGGATGCGGGTGCTTCGCCGCCGTCGCCAGTCGTGACCCACACGGTGCCGTCGTTGTCGATGCGCGTGACGGTGGCGGGGACGAAGCCCTTGCGCGGCCTGATGCTGCCAACCAGCTCGCCGCAAAAATCCCAGACGGTGCTCACGTCCATGTACTCACCTCCATGCTCGCGCGTTCTGTCACGGATATGCCCGCGCCGCACGCGTACTGCTGGCGCTCGATGCGCAGGTCGCCCTCCAGCCGTACCGTGGCGAGCGAGCCGCGCACCACGTCACCCACGCCCACGTCGGGCCACCACTTGCGCTTGTAGGTGCGCTCGCGCCGCACGACGGAGCGCTCGGCGAGCA
>CAMZCV010000028.1 GCA_947305035.1 uncultured Coriobacteriales bacterium
CGGTGAACTTGTAGATGAAGATGCCGACCGTGGGCGCGATGGCCATAGCAAGATAGGCGCGCTGCCGCTCGCCTCCCGAAAGGTCACGCACCAGGGCGTGTCGTAGCTCCCAGACGTCGGTGAGCTCCATTGCCTGCTGGATGGCACTGCGGTCCGCTCTCGAGAGCGACTGCAGGGGGCCCAGACGGGCAAAACGCCCGTGCCCCACCAGCGTGTGCACGCTCATGGCGGGTGTCGAAAGCGTCTGGGGCAGGTACGCCACACGGCGCGCACGCTCACGGTGAGAGAGTGAGCGCAGCTCATCGCCGTCCAGCCGGATGCTGCCCCCATAGGGCAGCACGCCCACCAACGCTCGCAGAAGCGTCGACTTTCCGCAGCCGTTGCGTCCGATTACCGCAGTTATCCTGCCTCGGGGCAGCGTGAGTTCGTCCACCCGCAACAGGACTTGTTCGCCATATCCCAGCGTCACCTCGCGCAGCTCGATCATCGCGGTCGCCTCCTGCGCATGAGCAGCATGATGAAGAACGGCGCACCCAGGAGTGAGAGCAAGAGGCCAGCGGGCAGTTCGTAGGGGAAGAAGAGCACGCGAGCGAGCAGGTCACACGTTACCAACAGCACCGCGCCCCAAATCGCGCAGAGGGGCAGGCCCCACCTAAGTCCGCATCTCACCGCCATGCGTACGAGATTGGGCACCATGAGGCCCACAAAGCCGAGCATCCCGCACACACTGACCGCTGCCGCCGCAAGGGTCGCCGCGCATACGATGGCCACCACGCGATGGCGCCGCACGTCAAGACCAAGGCCGATAGCCGTCTCATCGCCAAGCGCCAGCAGGTCAAGGCCCGGAGCAAGAAGGAGAGCTGCCCCAAGGCCCGCCACCATGAACGGAGCAGAGAGGGTCAGCTGTGACACCGTGGCACCCGTGAGACCTCCCAGACTGAAGGCCAGCTTGTCCACCACCGTCTTGGGCCAGATGGTCACGATGGCGTTCGAGCCAGCACTCATGAGGCTCGACACCGCGACACCCGCCAGCACGAGCGTCGTGCGTGCCGCCCCGGCACGACGCGCCACCAGATACACCATGAGCGTCGAAACGAGCGCACCGACAAGCGCCATGAGCTGCCGCGCGACCCCACTAAACGGAAAGAGCAGCGTCCCAGCCAACGCAAAGAAGCCAGCGCCTGCATTGATCCCCATCACCTGGGGCGAGGCAAGATCGTTGTCGAGGGCGGCCTGCAGCAGGGCTCCCGACACGGCCAGCGAGACTCCGCAGGCACAGGCGGCCAACACGCGCGGAAGGCGCACGCCCCACACGATGAGGTGCGCCGAGGACGAGGTTGCCGCGCCGGTGAGAGCGTGCCACGCCTCCGCCGTGGAGAGCGCACCTGTCCCGGCGAGAAGAGACGCCTCCATTGCCAGCGCAAGGCAGAGCCCACCCGCTACGAGCGCCAACACCGCGCGTCGGCTTGCGTCGGCGGCCACGTCGTCCTTATCGCCCCTGTCGCCCTGAGCTCGCAAGCTATGCCCACGATCCGTACAGCACCTGCGAGAGATATGCGTAGGCCTCGCCCCACTTGGCGTTGGGCTTGTACTGGAAGAGCTCCTTGGACAGCACGACCACATGGCCGTTCTTGGTGGCCGAGAGCTCGCTCCACACCGGATTCTGAGAGAAGGCCTCCTCGTAAGCCTTCTGCGCCTCGGCCTCGTCGCCTTGGTACACGACAAAGATCCAGTCGGGATCCGCGTCGGCGATTGCCTCAAGCGAAAGGTCGTCAAGCGCCGAGGTGTCGTCGGCCACATTGGAAAGGCCGAGGTCATCCAGCATGTCGCACGTAAAGTTGTCGCTCTTGAGCACCTTGTTCTTTGTCGCGGAGGTCCTGAGCGCCAGATAGGTGCCACCCGCCTCATGCGTGGCGTTGGCAATGACGCTCTCTATCTGCGTGCGCACGTCTGCCACGTTCTGCTGATAC
Source organism: uncultured Coriobacteriales bacterium (assembly GCA_947305035.1). Lineage (GTDB taxonomy): Bacteria > Actinomycetota > Coriobacteriia > Coriobacteriales > Atopobiaceae > RUG721. The sequence goes on from CAMZCV010000028.1 coordinate 1,971, forward strand.
AGGTCATCGCGCCCCGTCGCCGCAGTGAGCTGCTGCATGACAGTGTCGTAGTCGTCGAACGAGTCGATATTTACCACCAGCACGGGAATGCCCGCCTCGTCCAAGCTCTGGTGCAACTCCTTGTGGACGGAGAGGTCCTCGGTCAGCATGACCAGGTCGGGCTCACAGGCTACAACCTGCTCCAGGCTCGGCTTTGACAGAGTGCCAATGCTTACGCAGTCCCCGGCGAGGGAGGGAAGGTCGAGCGCGTCATCGGTCGTGCCCACCAGCTGGCCTCCCGCAAGCAGCCACATCTCGCCTACGGAACGCGAGAGTGCCACCACGCGCGAGGAAGAAGTGATGCTGGCGAGGGGATCTAGGCTGGTATCGGCGGGGGCGTTATTCTTGGTGGAGGCAGCCTGCTCAGTCTGTCCGGGCTTGGTGTTATCCTCGGAGGACGTCGGCTTAGTCTGCTGCGCACAGCCCGCGGCAAAGAGCAGGCACATTCCAAGCGTCAGCACCACCAGCAACCTTTTTGCATGCATGTCATCCTCCGCCCATGGGTAGCTTGCGTGGGTTTTAGCATACACCCTTTAGACGGATGCCCATCCGTCGTGGGAGGCACAGGAAGCATGGTTGAGGAACAGGGCGCGGATGGGTGCATGCTCGAGGAGACCGCGCCGCTCGCAGCGAGCCTCCAGGCCCGCAGCGCACAGACGGCTGACCCAGCTCGCCTCTTGGGCGCCCGCGAGCTCGCACGACACATGGCTCCCCGCCGTGAGCAGAAGGGGGACGAGCGTCACTGTGTGGGTATTGGAAGGCAGGCGGTGCAAAAGCCCTTCTACGCCATCGGAGTGGTGGAGCGTGGTGACCAGCGCATCTGAGCGCCCCTCGTCCGCAAGTGCTGCCGCCACGAGCGCAAAGGCTTGCTCGGTACGCGCGCCAGACCCGTGTCCGACACAGACCATAGCCCCGCCCTCCATCGGCGCATGGCACACGCAGAGCTCGTGGGCTACGACAGCCGCATCCTCCGCCGACGCGATTAGCGGCGCACCAACACAAACGCGGGCAAAGCCGTCTGTCTGCAGCTGTACCTCCTCCAACAAAGCGTCGAGGACCTTGCCCTCCGCCACAAGGCAGGGCTGCACCAAGAGGTCTTCGCGCCCTTCGGCACGCAGTTGTCGCAACGCCTCAGCGGGACCAGGCATTCCCTCACCACGAGCTTGCAGCACGCGGCGTACCTTGGGGCTCATGTAGGCCTCCATCACCCGACGCCGGGGAAACGCGGCTGCAGCCTCGCTTGCCAACGCCCCTATTCCTCGCGCACGGGCCTCGGCGTGGGTCGTGCCATAGCTCGCCAACAGCAGCGCCTGCTTGACCGTCATCGGCTTACCTCTGCATCTGAACACACTCCCAAAAAACGTTGTCTAGGGCAATGTGTTCGGTACCATCGTCACGTGCTCACGTCGGTTTCGATCGACTGCCACCAAGTGTAGAGCATCGAGCCGGTCATGATGCACGCGACCGCGAACAGCAGAAACGCCACCAGGCAGAGGATTGTAGGCCGTACGAACTCCTTGAGGTGCATCTCGCGGAGCGTCTTGTCGCGCACGTGGCCCCAGAGGATGCGGATGACATCTATCAGTGCGATGCCGCTTACCACCAGCGAGGCAAGAAACACCGGAAACGCGGGGCTCGTCACAAACTCCACCGTGGCGGCGAACGCGACGGTTAGAAGCATTCCTACCAGCATGAACGGCCAGAGGACAAGCATCAGCAGGATGATGGAGAACCCAGCCATCACACGGCTCCCTTCGAGACGATTCCTCCGCTAAGGCATCTTGGTGCACGTGAATGATCCACCATGGTCTCCCTTTGCTCAATAATCGAGATGACTGGATTCGAAGCAGTAATCTCATTTGGGAGAATGGCACAGATTAGCGGGTCGTTTGTGGCATTTGCAAAAAAGGTCGCCGGCGTACTGCCAGCGACCTCCTCGTGAGCCTGGTCGGGACGACTGGATTCGAACCAGCGGCCTCACGGTCCCGAAAAAGTTCCAGCGCTCAAAGATAGGCTTTACCGTTCTGGCCGTCAAGTCACTTTTCGGTATTTGACCTGCAGTTTTGTCAGCATCGACCGTTTCCGTCGAGTATTGTCCCTTCCATCACTGGACGGGCGTTTGTGGCCAGTTTGTGGCCAGTCGAGACCGCGTTTTGTGGCCACTCCCGAACGCCCAAGTCGATGGAAGGACGCAGCCTATGAAGCCCATGAAGTACTCGAACCCCTCCGTGAGGGACCGTGGCGGCGGACACTGGCAGGCCCGCTTCAGGTACAAGGAGGGAGACAAGTGGCGGACCCTCTCCAGGAACCTAGAGGCGACGTCGAAGAGGGACGCGAACAAGAAGGCGACCCAGCTTCACAGGCAGCTCGAGGAGGAGGCTGAGCGCGCCAAGCTCCGGGTGCTGCTCGTCATGGACGAGGACGAGGCCGTCTTGGAGAGGTTCCTGGAGAAGTACATCTCCGGGATCGAGGGCTCGGGGCAGATCGAGAGGACGACCGCCGCGGGATACCGCTCCTCGGCCGCGCACATCTGCAGGTACCTCGGGGACGTCAGGATCGACGACATCACCGCCGACATGATCGTCACGATGCAGAGGAGGCTCCTCACGGAGGACGGCCTGTGCTCTGACTCCGTGGCCAAGGACCACCGGCTGCTCAAGCAGGCCCTGTCCTACGCCGTGGAGACCGGGGCCCTCGCCAAGAGCCCCTTCACGAAGTCGCTCAAGGCGCCGAAGAGGCGGCGGCGCGAGCCGAACGCCCTCGACGACTCCGAGCGCCAGAGGCTTCTGGCCGCGCTCGACTCCATGGTCGACAGCGAGCTCACCCTCGCGGTGCGCCTCGGGCTCTCCGCCGGCCTCAGGCGCGAGGAGATATGCGGGCTCAGGTGGCGCGACGTCGACTTCCAGAGGGACCTCATCCTCGTCAGGAACGCGGTAACCGAGGCGGCCGGGCACAGCTTCGAGAAGGGGCCGAAGTCCGAGACCAGCCGGCGCGACATCCCCCTCGAGCCGGACCTCAAGGCGAGGCTCGAGGCCAAGTACAAGAGGGTGCTCGCCTCATCCGGCAAGGCCAAGGCCGCGAGCCGCTACGTCATCGAGACCTCCGAGGGCAGGTGGTACCTGCCCAGCCGCCTGGGGAAGGAGTTCTCGTCGCTCGCCAGGTCTCTCGACCTGGTGGGCACCACCGGCAAGCGCGTCACCCTGCACGACCTACGGCACACCTACGCGACCTTCCTCATCGCACGAGGCGTCGACGTCAAGACCGTCGCGTCGCTCATGGGCCACGCCGACGCGACGGTGACGCTCAACGTCTACGCGAGCGCCGACCCGACGGCACGCCAGCAGGCGGCGGACGTCGTCGCCGAGGCGATGGCGGAGAGGGCCCCGAAGGGCCCGTTTTCGCTCGTTTCGTGAAGCGGATACCACGGGATGCCTGCAGACACTTCCGACAGCACGGCCAGCACACGAGAGAGCGGCCAAGGCATAGCCTCAAGCATGTCACGGCACCAGAAGGAAGGAGCAGGAAATGATGGAAGCAGCAAGGCCAGCCAGCGCGCTGCGGGACAACTCCGCCCTCAGGGACAGGCCGGAGTGGCTGTCGCCGAGGGACATCGCGGAGGTGTTCGGGGTGGGAAAGAGCAAGTCCTACGAGATCTGCGCCGCCCTGCCGCACATCTACGTCGGGCGCAACATCCGCGTCAACAGGCAGACGGTGGCCAAGGAGATCCTGGAGAAGGGCAGGCTGCCGTAGGGCGGCCCACACCATAGACACGAGGCCCGGAGCCGCGTCATGTCGTACGAGAGCGACATGACGCGGCTCCCCTTTGTGTGACAGAAAAACGAGAGAGGAGAGACGATGGAAGGACCGACCGGGGCGAGCTCCCTCAGGGACCACTCGCCGCTGTCCGACAGGCCGGAGTGGCTTTCGCCGAGGGACCTCCAGGAGGTCTTCGGCATCGGGCGCACCAAGTCGTTCGACATCTGCAAGCAGCTGCCCCACATCTACATCGGCAGGTGCATCAGGGTGCACAAGTCGACGATCGTAAAGGAGCTGATGGAGAAAGGCAGACTGCTGTGAGTTGCCGATTCGCTGCTGCCACACACATGCTGAACGCATGCGGCCGCAACGGGGAACTCACGCAACTTGATAGCGGACAAATGACCTCACAGCCAGTGGCGCGCACACCAAGGCGAGCAAGGCGTAGAGCAGCGCAGCGGCGGACGGCAGGTCGAACACGACCGGACCGAGCGCATAGCTTGCCAGCGCGACGAACGAGTCGTTGAGGACGTTCATGGGCGTGAGGTGGGCGACCTTCGAAAGGGGCACGATCAGCTTGGCGAACACCCCGAGGAAAGTGACCGCCAGCGGGGTGACGGCCACGGGCATGACAGAGCGCAGCCGCGACGAGAGCAGCAGCGTGAAGGCCACGCAGCCCAGAGTGACCACCCAGCCGAGAAGGAAGAGCGAGGCGCACACCTGGCCCACCGTCATGGGGTAGGGGTTGACGAAGTCGAAGATCTGGTAAGGCAAGCCCGCCCCATCCGCACCGAGTGCAACGAGGAAGACCCCCGAGCCGACCGCCACGCTCGCCCACCAGTACGCACTCGCGAAGAGCATCGACGCGACCACCTTGGCCACGGGAAGGGACCTCTTCCCCCGCAGGGTGGGAAGCGCGATGGACGCCGTGCCGCCCTGGTACTCGCCGGCGAAGACCCCGGAGACGGCGATGCAGGCCGCAATCGTGACGAAGGCGTAGAAGGCCATAAAGCTGAGAATCTCGTCCCAGGCAAGGGCGCTGCCATACTCTATCGGCCACTCGATCCGCGACGCCTTTCCCTCCCAGAACGACCTCTCGGACTCGGCGTACGGGAAGAACCCCAGGTACCTCCCGGAGAGCTCGTTCGAGAGGAAGTTGCCCGCACCCTCCTGCAGGCCTGGCGCATGCGTGCCCTTGTCGTCCAGCAGCATCGCGGTCTTGAGCCTGAGGTAGTACGCGTCAGAGCGCACGCGGTCGACCTCGCGCCAGAACTCGATGCCGTACTGGTCGATCATCTGCTGAGCGGACAGGCTGCCGAGGTGGTCGGCGTCCTGCGCCCATCGGGCCTGCGCCTCCTCGTATGTGGCCATGTCCTCCGCGACGCGGGCGTCGTCCAGCGTCCCGGCATGGCTCTGCTCTGTGCGCCGTATGGCGTCCCAGGCTCCAAGGCCCTCCACGTAGCTCCCGGACCGGGCGTCCCAGGCGCCAGCGGTGAGGACGCTTCCCAGCGAGAGTGCCATGACGAGGATGAGCGCGATGGCGCAGGCGGCCACTCCGGCGCGGTTCTGGACGATCTTCTTGATCTCGAATCGGATGAGGGTTCCCATTGTCTGCTCCCTATCTCATGACAGCGTCTTGAAATACGTTCAGGTACAGGTCCTCGAGCGTGGGCTCCACGGGGACGGCGTCCGGTGTCGGGGCGGTGTCCGCCACCACGCGCACCACGGCACGCCCTCCCTCCGCATAGCGCACGTTCGCGACCATCATGCGCGCCGCCATCGCATCCGCCTGCCGGGCGTCCACGTGGCACTCCCAGACCTTTCCCGCGGCACTTGCCACGATCGACTCGGGCGTGCCTTCCATGATGAACAGCCCCGAGCGCATGACCAGGATGCGGTTCGCGATGAACTCGACGTCGCTCACAATGTGGGTGGAGAGAATCACGATCTTGTCCTGCGCGAAGCTCGCGATGAGGTTGCGGAAGTGGACGCGCTCCTTCGGGTCGAGTCCCGCCGTGGGCTCGTCGAGCACGAGGATCGCCGGGTCGTTGAGCATGGCCTGCGCGATGCCGAGCCTCTGCCTCATGCCGCCGCTGAAGGTCTTCACCCTGCGCCGGGCTACGGAGGAGAGGCCCACCTCCTCGAGAAGGTCCTTGCTTCGCGCAAGCCCCTCGCGTTTGCTGAACCCCTTGAGGGCCGCCATGTAGCACATGAAGTCGATTGCCGTGAAGTCCGGGTAGCAGCCGAAGTCTTGTGGGAGGTAGCCCAGCAGGGCGCGGTACCCGTCCCCCATGGCCCCGACCTCGGTGCCGTTGTAGTAGATCTGGCCGCTGGTCGGGCGCAGCACGTCGCAGACCATGCGCATGAGCGTCGTCTTGCCGGCGCCGTTGGCGCCGAGCAGTCCAACCACGCCAGGGGTCACGGTCGCCGACACCCTGTCGACTGCTATGTGGCTCCCGAACTGCTTGCTGAGTCTGTCAATCCTGAGTTCCATGCAATCACTCTCCTATCTGAAGGAAGCCGAGACCACGGGGGTTAGCCCATCGAGGCCTGCCGATGCGGCGCGGACGGTAAGCACGACCTCTCGCGAGAGCCACGCAAGGGAGGCGAGGGAGGCGAGCGCCCAGACCGAGAGGGAGGCCTCCCCATATGCCGACGGGAATGCGACGCTGAGCATGTACAGGGACCCGCAGCAGAGGCATGTCCAGGCGACGCAGGCGAGAAGCGCGGACGAGGGCCTGCACCTGCGCAGCATGACCAGCGCTCCGGCACACGAGAGGAAGTACGGAGGGCAGGCCCAGAGCGCCACCCAGAGTGCCCCCATCCCTGTCACCCGCGAAGTAGCGGAAACCATGACCCCCAGGCAGAGAGAGGCCGAGCACCCTAGGACAATCAACCTTGCCACGAGCACTGAGGCTGCGTTGTGCCTGCACGAGCACTCAAGCTCGACGACGCCATGGAGCCTGCTCGAGTGGAGGGTCGGCACGCACACGAGCACGGACGCGGCGGACATCACGCCTATCGCCCAGCGGGCCATAACCCCATTTCCCGCCAAGCGGGCCACAAGGACCATGGTCGCGACGAGGGCAACCTGCGCGAGCCATACCCAGATGGGAATGAAGCGAGCCTGCGCAACGACGAAAGGCAGGAATCCCCGGCGAGACTCCGCGCCTCCTCGCGCACGAGAGTCCTCTGCCACCATGGCCGAGACGAGCGCGTCGATGGCTTCGTCCCCCACTGGATCGACCTGCCGTTGGTAGTGATGCCTGAGCGCAATCCTCATGCGAGCCCGATCGACTACGTTCATCCAGACCACCCCATCTCCTCTTCGAGGAGAGCCAGCGCCCTCCTGATGCGCCTCCTCACGGAGAACCTGCTAATCCCGAGTACCCGGGCGACGTCGCCGACCTCGAGGTCG
>CAMZCV010000029.1 GCA_947305035.1 uncultured Coriobacteriales bacterium
AGTTGGGGCTCCACACGACCGGCGCGTGCTCGCCTGCCGCACGCAGCAGCGCGAGCTCCTCCTCGCCCAAACCGGTGGTACCCGACACAAGCGCCGTCCCCGTGCGCTCCACATAGGCCGCTACCTGCGGAATCGCCGAGACATGCGAGAAGTCGATCGCAACGTCGGCCGCAGCGGCATCCGCGAGCGCGCCGATGGTATCGACGTCGTAAACACCAGCCACGTCAAAACGACCCGTTGCTTCGAGCGTCTGGGCAACAAGCGTGCCCATCCGCCCGCTTCCGATGATGATCGCGCTAGCCAATGAGACCGACCCCCTCCATGGCGGCATAGAGGCGGGCGCGCGTGGCGTCGGCCATGGGCCACAGCGGCATGCGGTAGATCTCGTCGATCATGCCCATCTTGGCCAGCGCGGCCTTCACGGGGATGGGGTTGACCTCGCAGAACAGCGAATGGATGAGCTCCAGATTGTCGAGCTGGATCTTGAGGGCAGTCTGGGTGTCTCCCTGCTCCCACGCGGCGCACATGTCGTGCACGGTCTGCGGGGCGATGTTGGCCCACACCGAGATGACGCCCGCGCCGCCGAGCGAGAGGATCGGCACCACCATGTCGTCGTTGCCCGAGAACATGCGGAAGTCGTCCGAGAGGTACTGCGCCACGGTGGTGGCGTAGGCGATGTTGCCCGAGGCCTCCTTGATGCCCCACGCGTTGGGATGCTCGCGCAGGCGCGCGACGTTGCGCTCGGAGATGGAGCAGCCCGTGCGGCCGGGGATGTTGTAGAAGATGCAGGGCACGTCAACCTTGTCCAAAACCTGGACGAAGTGCTGGTAGATGCCCTCCTCGTTGGACTTGTTGTAGTACGGCGTGATGAGCAGCAGGCCATCGATGCCGCGCTTCTGCAGGCCGAGCGCCTTGTTGAGGCTCTCCTCGGTAGCGTTGGACCCAGCGCCGCCGATCACGGGGATGCGGCCCGCCACCTGCTTGATCACGGCCTCGGCCACGGCGAAGTCCTCCGCGTCGGTCATGGGCGAGGTCTCGCCCGTGGTGCCCAGCACGAGGATGCCGTCGGTGCCGTTCTGCAGGTGGTAGTCCACCAGGCGCTCGAGGCCCTCGAAGTCGATGCTCTGATCCTCGTTGAACGGGGTGACGAGGGCGACGATAGATCCGGTGAGGTTGTCCATGCTCATGGTTGTGCTCCTTTCGGGCGCGCTCCTGTGCCGCCCGTCGTTGGTGAAGGTGATGCCGTGCCGTGGATGCGCCCCCTAGGGACGCGTGGGCTTACCCTTTGGCGCGTCCTCCGACTGCCGATACAGCTCGGCGAGCTCACTGCCGATGGGCAGGAAATCGAGTGTGGCGAAGTAGTCGAGCGGCGTCTCGGCCCGGCGGATCAGGCGGCTCGAGCCGTCCGTGCAGAGCAGCACCTCGGCGGAGCGGAGCCTGCCGTTGTAGGTGTAGCCCATGGAATGCCCGTGCGCGCCAACGTCGTGGATGGCGAGCAGGTCGCCCACCTGCGCGCGCGGCAGCAGGCGGTCGATGGCGAGCTTGTCGCTGTTCTCGCAGAGCATGCCCGTGACGTCGTAGCGCACGCACGCGGGCTCGTCCTCGCGGCCCAGCACGGTGATGTGGTGGTAGGCGCCGTACAGCATGGGTCGCATGAGGTTGCTCGCGCAGGCGTCCACGCCCAGGTAGTTGCGGTAGGTCTCCTTGGTGTGGATGACGCGCGTGACGAGCAGGGCGTGCGGGCCGGTCATGAAGCGGCCGAGCTCGGTGAAGATGGCCACGTCGGAAAGGCCCGCAGGCACGAGGACCTCCTCGTAGGCGCAGCGCACGCCCGCGCCGATAGCGGCGATGTCGTTGGGCTCGTCCTCGGGGCGGTAGGGAATGCCCACGCCGCCGGAGAGGTCCACGAAGGCGATGCGGATGCCGCGCTCCTGCTGCAGGCGCACCGCCAGCTGGAAGAGCCTGCGTGCGAGCGCAGGGTAGTACTCGTTGGTGAGCGTGTTGGAAGCGAGCAGCGCATGCAGGCCGATCTGCTCCACGCCGAGCTCCTGCAGGCGCGTCGCGGCGTCGAGCAGCTGCTCCTCGGTGAGGCCGAACTTGGCTTCCTCCGGACGGCCGAAGATGCCGTTGGCAAAGTCGAAGTCGCCGCCTGGGTTGAAGCGCAGGCCCACGCGTGCGGGAAGCGAGCCCTGCTCCGCGAGCAGCGCGTCGATGTGCGTGGCGTCGTCGAGGATGATGGTGGCGCCCAGGCGTCCCGCGTGCGCGAACTCGCCCGCCGGCGTGTCGTTGGAGCAGAACATGATCCGCTCGCCCGAGAGCCCCAGCGCCTCGGCCATCAGAAGCTCGCACTCGCTGGAGCAGTCCACGCCGCAGCCGTACTCCGCGAGGATCGAGATGATCGCGGGGTTGGGCGTGGCCTTGACCGCGAAGTACTCGCAGAAGCGCGGCGCCCACGAGAACGCGCCGATCAGCGCCTCCGCCGTGCTGCGGATGCCCGCCTCGTCATAGAGGTAGAAGGGCGTGGGATACTCCCGCGCAAGGGCCTCGAGCTGCTCGTTTGTTGCGAAGGGACGCTTCTGCGCCACGGTTCCTCCCACGTTCCGGCCGCGTTGGCGCGCCGGGCATCCTTGGGGAGGCCGTGATAGCGCACCTACGAGGGTCTTCTCTCGTAGACAGTCCTGCGGGTATTTCCCGCAGACCCACCATGCCGGTCGCGCCCGAGAGGCATGGTTCGGCGGATTTGGCCTCCTCCCAGGGTCGTTGCCCGCCGGCTCGCCCGGGATTCATCGTGTCCGCGCCTCTATCGTTGGCGTTAAGTGTAGAAAGTGGACCAGAATCACACAACCCGATGTAACCAAATAGATTCAAAACGGGCGAATCGCCCGCAATGCACGGTAGAGTGGACGAGTCACGAAAAGCTATTGAGGAGGGCGGCATGTGCGGAGCGGACACCATCGAGCGGCTGAGGACCTTCAGGCGCGACCTGCATCGCATCCCTGAGACGGGCTTCGACCTGCCCCAGACGCTTGCCTATATCACGGAGGTCCTCGAGGGGCTCGCCGGGCCTGTGGAGGTCTTCTCGCCCTGCCCGTCCACCCTCTGCGCCTTCTTCGACCGCGGAACCGAGCGCACCACCGCCATCCGCACCGACATGGACGCCCTGCCCGTAACGGAGCAGACCGGAGCGCCGTACGCCTCCACGCACCCGGGATGCATGCACGCCTGCGGGCACGACGGGCACATGGCCATGGTGCTCGCCCTCGCCGAGCATATCGACGCGCACCTCGACGAGCTGCCGCGCAACGTGCTGCTGGTCTTCCAGCCTGCGGAGGAGTCGGTGGGCGGAGCGCTGCCCCTCTGCGAGACGGACGTGTTCGAGCGTTACGGCGTGGACCGCATTTTCGGATTCCACCTGTGGCCCGACCTGCCCAAGGGCACGGTCGCCACGCGCGAGGGAGCGCTGCTCGCCAGCGCGAACGAGGTGGATGTGGTGTTCACGGGGCGTTCGTCGCACATCGCGAAAGCCGAGCAGGGAAGGGATGCCGTCGAGGCTGCCTGCCGATTCCTCTCGCGCATCTACGCGTTCATGGACGGCATTGGCGGGAACGAGCCCAGCCTGCTCAAGTTCGGACGCATCGAGGGCGGCCTGGTTCGCAACCAGATCGCCGCGGAGGCGCGGCTCGAGGGCAGCCTGCGGGTGTTCTCGGACGAGATGTCCCAGCGCGCCGAGCAGGGCATCTCCGCCGTCGCGGAGCAGGTGGCCGCGGAGCTGGGATGCACCGTGCAGGTCACGTTCAAGAACGGCTATCCGCCCGTGGTCAACGACGCCGCGCTGGCCAAGCTGGCGCACGGCGCGGTTCCCGAGATGGGCGAGCTGGACGAACCGCTGCTCATCGGCGAGGATTTCGCCTGGTACCAGCGCTTCGTACCGGGCGTGTTCATGCTGCTCGGAACCGGCACGGGCATTCCGCTGCACGCGGATACCTTCGACTTCGACGAGAGCCTCCTCGCGTGCGGCCTCGACGTGTACGAGCGGCTCGTGAGGATGCCCTAGATTGCCTGATCGCTGCATGCGCGGAGGTCTGCCGCCACGCCGAGCAGCTGCTCGGCGGTCAGCGTGCGTGTGACGACCCTGCGCGCCCAGTCGGACAGGTACGGGTTGAAGTCTGCCTTGAGCTCGTACTGCTCCCCTTTCGGGCGGATCCAGAGCACGAATTCGTCGGCGATGATGAGTCCGGTCCTGCCCGGCTGCCCCTCTGCTACCACGCGCTCGATGGCCTTCGCGAAGAAGTCCATGGTATCGTCGAAGATCTCCAAGGTTTGGTCGAAGCGCTCCCCGCCGTTCTCGATGTAGGCGACGTGCAGGTTCATCCTCCGATAGGCTCGTTCGGGGTACCCGTGCTCCCACTCGAGGTTCCCGTAGCGGGTGATTTCGAGCTCGATGCGCCTGCACCTGCCTTTGAAGATGACCGCCATTGCGCCTACCCTTTCGCTCACGTCTTCTGGCTAGAGGATACCCGCTCCCGCTTGAACATGATGGGACGGTTCCAAATATGACCAAAACCGGAGCCGTCCCCGAAAGTGTTTGATTCGGAACCGCCCCCTATCGATCATTTCGATATGCTTGAAGCGACCGCACGCGAGAGGAGCAACCATGGATACCGGCTTCATCACCATCAACGCGCATTCGTCCATCCGCATCGATGCCGGTCCCGGAGCCGTGTGCTACGTCGACCCGTACCTGCTCAAGGAGGCGCCGCACGACGCGGACCTGATCCTGGTCACGCACTCCCACCACGATCACTTCTCCCCCGACGACATCAAGCGGGTTGCCAAGGCGAACACCCGCTTCGTCGCGCCGCGCGGCATGGAGCTCGAGCTTTCGGAGGCGCTGTTCGTCTCGCCCGGCGAGACCTGCTGCCCGCTGCCCAGCATCTCCGTCGAGGCGGTTCCCGCCTATAACGTGGGCAAGAAGTTCCACCCGCGCGCCAACGGCTGGGTTGGCTACATCATCACGACGCACGACGGCACGACCGTCTATGTGGCCGGCGACACCGACGACCTGCCCGAGAACCGCGCGCTTGCCTGCGACATCGCGCTCGTTCCCGTGGGCGGCACGTACACGATGACGGCCGAGGAGGCTGCGGTGTTCGTGAACGCGCTGCAGCCCAAGGTGGCCATTCCCGAGCATTACGGGTCGGGCGTTGGGTCCAAGGGCGACGGCAAGCGGTTTGCCAAGCTGGTGGATCCCGGCATCAAGGTGGTCTTCAAGCTGTAGGGGTGCGTTTTTCTCCTCTGAGCATGTTTGCCCGATGCTCTTGCCACATTCTCCCCTAGCAGAGTGTGGCAGATTTGCCACATTCTCCTCCAGCAGTATGTGGCAAATCGGCATTTCCGCAGGTAGATGGCTTGCCGGTTCTCAAGCCACCAGAGATGTGTGGCAAATCGGAAGGAAATCGCCGTCTCATGCGGTCAATTCGAGAGAGATATGGTGATACTCGAAAGCCGTCAACTCCGATAGAAGCCGTCCCAACCTCTCCCTGCTTGGAAAATACGGTTCGATTCCAAGCTTCTCCGAAAGCCATCGCCCGACGAGCGTCATCTGCCTTGGGCTTCTGAGCTGCTGAGATGTAACGAACCTTACCGCATAGCCTTCCTCTTCCAGAGCAGAGGCACGCGTGAGATCCTCTCCAAACCTGCCTTCATGCCGCAGCTTGCCATTTGCCTCGAGAACCACCCGATCGTCGGACCAAAGCATGTCGGCCTCAAGCTCTTCCGCTCCGATAATGGCCTGTGAATTCTCACCCAAGCGAACAGGTTTATTGAGGGCAGGTCGGGGCATTCCAAAACCACCTAGCTTCGGAGAAGCGGTAAGGGCAATCGCGAGACGAGCTTCCAGCGGAGAGCGCGCACGCTCAAGCACAAGCTCTGCCGCGTCGAGCAGCGCATGGGAGCAGTCGAACATTCTCAGGCTTTTGGCGAACCCGGTTAGTCGGGAGACGTTCGTGAGCGGAGGCCGTTTCACGAAACCATCCTCTGAACTCTCGTCAATCGCAAAGATGCCGCAATACATCATCAAGGTGAGCACGCTTTCCATGCGCGAGGAACCCCTCATCTCCAGCAGAGCGTTGAACTCCGGCGATGCAGCGTATACCCCTTGGGCAAGGGTGATGAGCGAGCCGTTCGGAACCATACCGCTCCAAACGTGCGAGCATATGCCGCTCCTGCAAACACGCAGCTTCTGATGGGGAACAAGCAGGTGAATCGGGCGCTCAAGGTCAGGCAGGCTCTCGAGGGCAGGCCGAATCTCCTTCGTCCTAGCGCAACACGTCTCGAACTCCGACGAGCCCGCACGCCCTTGCTGCTCAAGGCGTTTCAAGGCGATTAGATTAAGGATCTTCTCGGCAGATTGTCCGCACAGGCAGATGCTCATCATTCCTCCTTTGCCGGTCATTCATTGATACCAGCTCGGTCTTACAGGAGGCTTTCACCTAGCATCCACGAATCTTTCAGCTTGAGCACATCTATGCAGGTAGCGGAACGGTTTTGTCCCGAACCAATGCGTTTTCGAGATTATTGAAAACTACATCTTTGCCACATTCTGGCAGGCAAGGGTGTGGCAAAAGTGCCACACACTCCCCCAGCAGTATGTGGCAAATCTGCATTTCCGCAGGTAGATGGCTTGCCAGTTCTCAAGCTGCCAGAGATGTGTGGCAAATCGGCAGGCAAGCATAAAGACACTCGGCAAACAAAAAGGCGCACGGCAAAATGCCGTGCGCCAAGACGGTCCTTTTGAGAGGAAGGACTACTTGTTGCCGAGCAGGGTGGTAGCAAGGCCGAGCATGTCGTCGAGGCCGATGCCGTCGGACAGGTCGATGGAGGGGCCGGCAGGCGTGGTCTTCTTGCTGGTCTTCTTGGAGGTCTTCCTGGCAGTGGTCTGAGCAGGTGCCTGGCCGTTGGCCATAAGGGTGGCGGCAAGGCCGGCAAGGTCGTCGAGGCCGACGCCGTCGGACAGGTCGACGCCGCTCTTCTTGGTCTTCTTGTTGGTGACGCCGGTGGCGTTGGCGATGGTGAGCAGCGAGCCGGCGATAAGGGCGAGCTTGCCAAGGTCGAGGTTCATGCCAGCAGCCTGGATCTCCTCCTCGGGCTCTTCCTCCTCCTCGACCTCTGCCTGGCTCAGCATGTTGCCAAAGAGCGAGCCGGCGAGCGTGTGCACGGAGTTGTCGTTCTGGCCGAGCAGCAGCGAGGCGAGGGTGCCGAGGGTGCCGAAGTCGACGGCCTGGCCCTGCGCGAGCGACGACACGGCGGTGACGACCTCGGCGGCCTCATTGCGGCTGACGTCCTTGGTGCCGGAAACCGTGCGGACCGTGGAATACGGGTGCTCGACGAGGCTGCCCAGAATGGAGGGGTTCTCCTGCGCGAGACCGATAAGGCTGCCGACGATGCTCTGAATGTCCATGGGTACTCCTTCTTCGTACGAGAAAACAAAGGACACGATTATCTTACCCGCGCTTTCGCGAAGGGTTGCGCCTAGAGCCGAAATAGTGCCGTTGGCGGGTCAAAACGTTACTTTCGGTCGCCCTTCTCGCCCGCTTTCTTGGGCATGACCTTGATGCCGCGCGAGCCCTTGAGCCGCTTGGCTCCGGGCAGGCCCTGCAAGAAACGCTCGAACGCATGGCGGACAACCGCGATGCGCTGGTACACGTTGCGCCCGCCGCGGCTGCGCAGGCCCAGCAGCGGAACGGCGGCAGCGATGGGGCCGACGTACTCGATGAAGCGCCACACCACGTAGGCGGCGGTAATCGTGGAGCCGAAGATGGGCATGAACAGCGTGGCAAAACCCACCTCTGCTCCGCCCTCGCCGCCCGGCAGCGGAATGGCGGACGTCAGGAGCTCGAGCATGGATCCGGCGGCGAGGCAGGTCACGAGGTCGGCGTCGTGGAAGCTGAAGGCGTGCGCTACGAACCACCCCAGCGCATACTGGCAGGCCAGCTGCGACATCGAGACGAGCACGGCGAACGCCATCATCTTCCACTCGCGCGCCGACTCCTTGAATCCCTGCGAGAACTCCTGCGACTGGTTGTTGAGGACGTCGCGCCAGTGCGCGAAGTCAAGTTTGAGCGGCGTCTTCTCGAGGATGCGGATGGCGGCATTGCCGATGCGCCTCACGAACCGCGGGAACACGCAGAACGCTATCAGCCCCGCAACCGCGATGATCTTCGCTCCGAAGAGCACGAGGCCGATAACCGCGAAGTTGCCGACGGTCTCGACGAAGTACTGGTAGCGGAAGATGAGCATGATGGCGGCGAAGATGCCCTCTGCCGCCTCGTAGATGATGTAGCGCGTGAACTGCAGCGCCGATGCCGCGCCCACCGAGAGGCCCGCTCGCGTGAGGCGGTAGATGCGCGCAGGAGCAGAGCCTGCGCCGCCGGGCGAGAGATACGAGAAGAAGATGCCCGCTGCCTCTGCGCTCATGAGGTCGCGGAAGCCCAACGGCGAGTTCCTGTCGCGCGAGACCGGCACCGCGTAACCCACAACGCCGAGCAGGTAATAGCAGACCATGCAGAGCGCACCGCGTGCCACCCACAGCAGGTCGACGCCGGCGAGCGCCCCCATGAACTCATCGAACTGGCCGGAAAGCACCACGTAGAGGATGTACACCAGCATGACCGCACCCAGGAACAGCACGCTGTTGCGCACCGAGGAAAACTCGGCGCGCTCATGCTTGGATGTGGACTGCACCGTGGTCTTGGGCAGGTTCTTTTCGGGCTGCGAAGCTATGCCGGCCTCCCCTCCGCGCTCGCCGCTGTTTTGCTCCTCAAGCATACATAAAGAGTTTGTCTGTTGTGTGGTGGAGCGGCGATGCGGAGGGGGTTGGGCGACGGAAGGTTCTACTCGACGGTGTCCACGCGCAGGTAGCCGGGGTCGCCTTCCAGCAGGTAGCCCACCAGCTCGGCAAAGCCGTCGTGCTCGGCCGTGGGCTCGCTGGCGGAGATCAGCTCTGCGATGCTCGCCGGCGTGGTGGTGCCCGCGAACTCGGAGTCGCGCAGGTACATGCCGAACTCGATCACCGCTGCAGCGAAGCGCCAGTCGGCGTTCATGCTGTCCTCGTCGGCGATCTGGGTGCGCTGCTCATGCACCTGGCCGTCGTCGAAGGCGCGGTAGCGGAGCGA
>CAMZCV010000030.1 GCA_947305035.1 uncultured Coriobacteriales bacterium
AGTATCCCCCATTGGGGGAGTATCCCCTAGTGGGGGTTAGAGCGTTGCGGCGAAGGCGAGCAGCTCGTCCACGTCCTCGGGCTTTGTGGCCCAGGAGCACACGAAGCGCGTGAGCGCACGTCCGTCGGGCAGATACTCGAAGATCTCGCATCCCGCCTCCTTGGCAAAGACCTGCGCCACCTCGGGTTCGAAGAGGAAGAACTGCTGGTTGGAGGGTGCGTCTCCCGCGGGCTCGAAGCCCAGCCCGATAAGCCCCGCGCGCAGCTTGAACGCGCACTCGTTGGCACCGCGCGCGAGCTTCCAGTAAAGCGCCTCGCCATCCGGCTCGGGCTGGAACGCGCGCGCGAACTGCACGCCCAGCAAGCGCCCCTTGGCCATGAGGCCTCCGCGCTCCTTCACGAGATACCCGAACGCCTCCTTGAGGGCGGGGTCGGCGATGACCATGGCCTCGCCGAAGAGCATGCCGTTCTTGGTACCGCCGATGTAGAACGCGCTCACGCGCCGCGCGATGTGCTCCAGCGTGAGCCCCTCGGCAGCGGGGGAGGTGAGGGCGCTGCCCAGGCGTGCGCCGTCGAGGAACACCTTGAGGCCGCGGCTCTCGGCCCAGTCGCAGATGGCATCGAAGCGCGCACGGCTCCACACCCCGCCCAGCTCGGTGGTGTTGGAGATGTAGATGGCAGCGGGCCGCGTCATGTGGCGGCCGGTGCCCGTCTGGAACGTGAAGACCCGCTCGGCTTCCTCGGGAGATAGGAACCCGTCGGTATCGCGCGTCGCCAGCACGGTGCGCCCGCAGGCGGCGATCGAACCGGTCTCGTGCGTGTTGATGTGCCCGTCGCGCGTGCAGATGACGCCCTCCCAGTCGTGCAGCAGTCCCGTGACGCCCACGATGTTGGCGCTCGTGCCGCCGATGCAGAACTCCACGTCCACGTCGTCGCGCCCGCACGCAGCGCGGATGAGCTCCCGCGCGCGCTCGCAGTACGGGTCGCCCTCGGTGTAGCCCACGTGCTGCTCGGCGTTGGTGGAGACGAGCGCCTCGAGGATCTCGGGCGCGGCACCCTCGGAATAGTCGTTACGGAACATGCGCATGGGGAGCTCCTTAATCGGTTTTCTCGTTTCCATCCCATTGTAAATGGTCTGCAACAGTTGCATCCGCCCGCGCGCGGAGCGTTATCTTTGTATTCATCGATTCGTTCCGCGTATAGGGAGACCCATCATGGAGAAGAAGGACATCGACTGGGGCAGCCTCACGTTTGCCTACACCAAGACCGACTACAGCTATGCCTGCAACTACAAGGACGGCGCCTGGGGCGAGGACATCCTCACGCCCGACCATTCCATCGTCATGAGCGAGTGCGCGGGTATCTTCCATTACTGCCAGGAGGTCTTCGAGGGCCTCAAGGCCTACACCACCAAGGATGGTCGCATCGTCTGCTTCCGCCCCGACATGAACGCCCAGCGCATGTATGACTCCGCACAGCGCATCTGCATGCCGCCGTTCCCCGTCGACCGCTTCATCAACGCGGTCAAGATGGTCGTCAAGGCCAACCTCGCGTGGGTCCCGCCCTTCGGAAGCGGCGCCACGCTCTACATCCGCCCGTTCATGATCGCCACCGGCGACGTTATCGGCGTCAAGCCCGCCACCGAGTACCAGTTCCGCATCCTCGTCACGCCCGTCGGCCCGTACTACAAGGGCGGCGTCCAGCCCGTGGCGCTCAAGGTCTCGGCCTACGACCGCGCCGCGCCCCATGGCACCGGCAACATCAAGGCCGGCCTCAACTACGCCATGTCGCTCTATCCCAGCGTCGAGGCCCACGCCGAGGGCTATGCCGACAACATGTTCCTCGACAGCCAGACCCGCACCTACGTGGAGGAGTCCGGCGGCGCCAACTTCCTGTTCGTCACCGCTGACGGCGGCCTGGTGGTTCCGCAGTCCTTCACCGACTCCATCCTCCCGTCCATCACCCGCCGTTCGCTCGTCCAGGTTGCCGAGGACATCCTCGGCCTCAAGGTCGAGCAGCGCCCGGTGCGCTTCGACGAGATCGACCAGTTCGTCGAGTGCGGCATGTGCGGCACCGCTGCCGTCATCAGCCCGGTGGGCAAGGTCGTCGACCTCGAGGGCAACGAGCATGTCTTCGGCGCCGGCATGGAGCACGTCGGCCCCGTTCTGGCCAAGCTCCGCGCAACCCTCACCGGCATCCAGGCAGGCGAGATCGAGGGCCCCGAGGGATGGGTCGTCGAAATCGCCTAGCGCTCGAACCATCGCTCAAGGCTGCCCCCGCCCTCCATCGGAAGGCGGGGGCTTTTCTTGTCCAGGTTGCCAGATGCTTCCCTACACGCCCGACTCGCGCCGCGTCGTGTGGACCTCCTTGCGGAAGAGCGCATCCTCCCAGTCCGTGAATTCTTCTGCCTTCGTGAGCGCGAGGCCGTAGGGAACCACACAGGGCTTGCCGTTGCCGTCCACGCAGACCTCCGTGAGGAACGCCCTGTTGATAAGGGCGCGCGTTCCGTTGGCCGGATCCTCCACGTAGGAGTTCACGCGCACCTCGAGCGAGCTCTTGCCAACGTAGGTGACCTCCGCCTCGATGACCACGATGTCGCCGAGATACGCGGGCGAGCGGAACTCGAGCGTGTCGACGCACGCCGTGGTCACGTACATGCCGCAATGCCTGATGGCAGCCGTGCCCGCCGCGTCGTCGATCCACTCCATGAGGCGTCCGCCGAAGAGGCGGTTGGCGCCGTTGATATCCTCGTGGCGCAGGAGATGCGTGGTTACCGTGGACGATGCCGCCCTGGTTTTCGTGCCCTTGGGGTGGGCGACGGCCTTCTTCTCCATGAGCTCGCGGGCGTGCCGAGCGGCCTTCCAGTCCTCGGGGATGATGTCGTAGACGTCCACGTCCACCACGCCACGGTTGTTGCGCATGGCGCTGCGCTCGGTTCCCGCGTAGGTCATGCCGCAATGGCGCATGACGCCGCCCGAGTTGGGGTTCTCCACGTCGTGGACCGAGCGGATCCGCTTCACGCCCACCTTGCCGAAGAGGAAGTCGATCACCGTGGCAAGCGCCTCGCTTGTGATGCCCTGATGCCACCATGCGCGCCCGATGCAGTAGCCGATCTCGGCGCAATAGCCTTCGAGGGGCCAGCCAACCACGGAGATGGTGCCCACGACGTCGCCCGTCTCGCGGATCACGATGGCCCACTGGTAGAAGGAGGGGTCGCTGTAGGATGCCGTCCACGAGGCGATGACCTGCTTCGTCACCTCCACGCTCTCGTGCGGCTGCCAGGTGAGGTAGCGCGTGACCTGCGCGTCGGAAGCCCAGTTGGAGAACATCGCCTGCGCGTCGTCTGCGCAGATGCGGCGCAGCGTGAGGCGCTTCGACTCGAGCGTAACCGTTCCCTTGTGCTCCATGGATGCTCCTTCCCTCGCATGCAATCCATTCTATGCGACCCGTCGGCTGGTATACTCTTCTCTTGTCACGACTTATCGGCACGAAAGGGCTTCACATGGGACAGAGGGTTCAGGGAACCGAGGATCTTATCGGCGCGTACATGCGGGAGTGGGAGCACATGCTCGCCGTCTCGCGCGAGGTCTTCTCGACTTACGGCTTCGATATGGTCGAGACACCCGCGCTCGAGCAGGTGGATACCTTCGTGCACGGCATCGGCGAGTCCACCGACGTGGTGCGCAAGGAGATGTTCCGCGTGGTGTCCGGCGCGCTTCTCGGCGATCTGCTGGCTGCGGGAACCGAGAGCCGCCTCAAGGCGCGTCAGCGCCTGGCGCTGCGCCCCGAGGGCACTGCGGGCTTTGTGCGCGCTGCCGTGGAGAGCAACCTCGTGCCGCAGGGCGGCGCCCCCGTGAAGGCTTGGTACGCGGGCCCGATGTTCCGCGGCGAGCGACCGCAGAAGGGTCGTCTGCGCCAGTTCCACCAGGTGGGCGTCGAGGTGCTCGGTGCGTCCGACCCCGCCATCGACGCGGAGCTCATCATCATGCTCGTCGAGTACTTCGTGAAGCTGGGCTTCCCCGCCGATTCGCTCATGCTGCGCATCAATTCCATGGGCGATGCAGCGTGCCGCCCCAAGTACCGTTCGAGCGTGCGCCAGTTCATCCTCGACCATGCCGACGAGATGTGCGACGACTGCCGCGAGCGCGCCGAGCTCAACCCGCTGCGCGCCTTCGACTGCAAGAACCCCGCGTGCCGCGAGGTCATGAAGGACGCCCCGCTCGTGACCAACAACCTCTGCGACGAGTGCGCTGCGCACTATGCGCAGGTCAAGGCCTATCTTGACGAGGCGGGCATCGCGTATGAGGAGGATCCCACGCTCGTGCGCGGCCTCGATTACTACACCCGCACCGTCTTCGAGGTGGATGTGCGCGATGCGGGCGTGGGTGCCATCGGCGGCGGCGGCCGTTATGACGGCCTGGTGGAGCTCGAGGGTGGCAAACCCACCCCGGGCATCGGCTTCGCCGTGGGATTCGAGCGCATCTCGCTTGCCCTGAAGGCGCTTGGCAGCACGCTCGAGACCGAGCCCGAGCCGCGCGTGTTCGTTGCCTGCACGCCCGACGCGCGTGCTGCGGCCTTCTCGGTTACGCGTTTGCTGCGTGCTGCGGGTATCCGCACCGAGGCCGACTATCAGGGCCGTTCGCTCAAGGGGCAGTTCAAGCTCGCCGACAAGATCGGCTCGCGCGTCGTCGTGGTGCTCGGGAGCGATGAGGTGGCAGCGGGCGGCGCAACCGTGCGCGACATGCAGACGCACGAGCAGACGCTCGTTCCGCTCGACCAGCTCGCCGAGGTTGTCGCCTCCAAGCTGTAGCCTGGGACACCTGTCCGGTTACTGTCCCACATGAGACAGTTACCCGGTCGTTTAAGGTAATGAGGCAGTAACCCGGTCATTAGTCCCGCATGAGACAAACGACCGGGTAACTGTCTGAAAAAAACCTATGAGACAAATGACCGGGTAACTGTCTGCTATCAGTTGGTGACGATGTAGGGCTGGATGGCGCTTGCCACACCGGAGATGGGCATGGTCTGCAGCCAGATGCGGCCGGGGCCGGTGAGCACGGTGTTGAACAGGCCCTCGCCGCCCAGCAGCTTGTTCTTGAGGCCGGGAACCTGCTGGATCTCGATCTGGACGGACGGCTCGAAGCCCGCCACGTTGCCCGTGTCGACGATCATCTGCTGGCCTGCAGCGAGCTGGTACTCCACGAGTTCGCCGTCGATCTCGGCGAACACCACGCCGGTGCCCGAGACACGCTGCATGATGAAGCCCTCGCCGCCGAAGATGCCAACGCTGGCCTTCTTGTTGAAATGGATGTCGAGGTTGACGGTGGCCTCGCTTGCTAGGAACGCGCGCTTCTGAAGAACGAAGTCGCGGCCGGGGGCAAGCTGGAGCGCCATGATCTTGCCGGGGAAGCTGGAGCCGAAGGCGATCATGCCGGGGCCGCCCATGGCGGTGTAGCGGTTCTGGAACAGGCTCTCGCCGGAGAGCGCCTTGGAGAACATCTTGCCGATGCCGCCGCCACCGGTAGTTTCCATATGCATGTTGGGGGTCATCCAGACCATGGAACCGCTCTCGGTGATCATGGTCTCGTTGGCTGCAAGGGTGCAGATGACCACGGGGAACTGCCCGCCTCTGATTTCGTACTGCATAATGGATCCTTTCGTAGGGTTTGCCAAGCTATCAAAGAGTGTAGCAGCTCGAAAACAAATTGACTTACGTCCCGTTGTGTATGGTCGGCGAGAGGGGCTATTCAGATGCCAGCACCTCGAAGGTGCGGTTTTCATGGCAGGATTGCAGCTTTTCACGGGATGTGGGACACAAAAACCCGCTGGCGTATCAGGATTTCCCGTCTGAAATGGATTGTATGAATATTGATATCAAAATATTGGATTTCCTGCGGTATCGATGCAATCGATAGAACCAATTATGCCAGCCAACCAAAAACGTGATACGTCAGCGGGTTTTCGTGTCCCATGGAGGCGCTTCAAGATGCCACGCAGCATCAAAACCCTCATTGCGCCGCAGCCTACTGGTACCTGAGCGACTCCACGGGGTCGAGCTTGGCCGCGCGCCGCGCGGGGTAGTATCCGAACACGATGCCGATGCCAACGCAGATGCCCGTGGCCATGCCCACCGCACCGGGTGTGATGACAGGTGCGATGCCCTCGATTCCGGCGAGCCCGCTCGCAACGCCCGCAAGTGCCCACGCTCCGCCGTAACCTGCGAGGATGCCGATCGCCCCGCCCGCAACGCACAGCGCGATGCTCTCGAGCAGGAACTGCTTGGTGATGTCGCCCGCCCGCGCGCCCAGCGCCTTGCGCAGGCCAATCTCGCGGATGCGCTCGGTTACGTTGGTGAGCATCATGTTCATGATGCCGATGCCGCCCACGACGAGCGAGATCGACGCGACGGCGGTCATGAGCAGCTGGAACGACAGCATCGTGGAGTCGAGCTGGCGTGTGACCGACGCCATCGTGAACACGTACACGTAGCCGTAGCCCTCCTCCTCGTCGATGTCGTAGGTCTTGCGCAGGTACGCATCGGTCTTCTCTGCCAGCTCGTCGGGATCGACGTCCTCGCGCGCGTAGCCCAGGATCTGATCCATGCTCTCGTAGTTGTTGATACGCGTGTTGAGCGTGGGGAGGGGCATGTAGGAGGTGTTCGACGTCATCTGCGATGCCTCGGTCACGCCGATGACCTCGAACTCGTAGTTGCCGAGCTTGATGGTCCGGTCGACGTACGGTCCGCTCGCCCCGAAGAGCGTGCGCGCCGTGGTCTCGTCTATCACGATCACGAGCGAGCCCTTCTCGACTTCGCGCTCGGTGTAGAAACGGCCCTCGACCAGATTGATGCCCATGGCGTCGAAAAACTCGGGATAGGTGCCCATGATCTGGCCGTTCGAGCTGTTGGCGCCAACGGTCATCTCGCCCCATCCGTAGGCGGTGCCGGTGATGAACTCGTATTCGGGGAGGTCCCGCTCCCATCTCTCGAGGTCGTTCGCCGTGACGCTGCCGTACTGCGTCCAGCAGTTGATGTAGACGAGACGTGCGCGGTTGAGGCCGAGCTGGCCGACCAGCGCATATTTGACGCCGTCGATGAGCGCGGTCATGGCGATGACCGCAGCGATGCCGATGACGATGCCGAGCACCGTGAGGAGGCTGCGGCCGCGGTTCGAGTCGAGCGCGGAGCCTGTCTCGCGGATCAGGTCGCCCGCTCTCATGAGGTCGCCCCCTTCCGTTCTCGGCTCGCGGTGAAGGCGCGCTCCTGCTCGTCGGTGAGGAGCTTGCCGTCGCGGATGTGCACCGTGCGATCTGCCCATGCGGCAACCTTGGGATCGTGCGTGATGAGCACGATGGTCTTGCCGCGGTCGCGCATGCGCGCGAAGGTCTGGAGCACCATCTCGCTGGTTGCGGAGTCGAGGTTGCCCGTGGGCTCGTCGGCGAGGATGAGCGCAGGGTCGTTCACAAGCGCGCGGGCAATGGCAACACGTTGCATTTGTCCGCCCGATAGCTCGTTGGATTTGTGCTCGTAGTACTCTTCTGGAAGGTCCACTGCCTTGAGCGCCTTCCACGCACGCCACTCGCGCTCCGCCCGCGGCGTGTCGGAGTAGATCAGGGGGAGCATGACGTTGCGAAGCACCGTGGCGCGCGGCAGCAGGTTGAAGCTCTGGAACACGAAGCCCAGGCGCGTGGCGCGGATCTCGGCGAGGTCGTCGTCATCGAGCGAGCTCACCTCGAGACCCTCGAGGCGGTAGCTCCCCGAGGTGGGCGTATCGAGGCAGCCCAGGATGTTCATCAGCGTGGACTTGCCGCTTCCCGACGGTCCCATGATGGCGAGGAACTCACCGCGGTCCACGGTGAGCGACACACCGCGCAGCGCATGCGTGAGGCCCGCCTCGGTCTCGTAGATGCGGTGGATGCCGTGGATGTCGATGACGGGAAGGGCCATGGCTAGAACATCACCATCATTCCGCCGTCCTCGTTCTCCGAGCTGGACTCGCCGGTCCAGCCGAACCCGACCTGCACCTCGTCACCCTCGGCAACGGCACCGTCGATGACGGCCGTCGTCGATCCCTCGGCGACCACGGTCACGGTGCGCCGCTCGAACTCGCCGGTTGCGGGGTTCTTCACGAGCAGGTAGTACGTCGTGCCGTCATCGGTCATGAGCGCCGAGGTCGATACGCACAGCGCTCCGGGCAGGTATTTCACGTCGACGCGCACGCTCGCGCTCATACCGGGCTTGAGCTGCGGGTCGGGATGCTCGATGAGCAGCGTCACGGTGTAGGTGACGTTGCCGCCGTAGTAGCCCTCGCCGCCGCCGGTGGAGAGCGTGGCGATGCCGGTCACGTAGGCCTCCGACTCCACGCCGGGGAGCGCGGAGAACGTCACGACGGCGTGCTGGCCTTCCTCGACCTTGGTGATGTCGATCTCGCTGACCTCGATGGCGACGGTCATCTGCGAGAGGTCGGCGATCTGGATGCCGGTGCCCTGCCCGGTCCCGGTTCCCGTTCCCTGGCCCTCGCCCGAGGGCGTGCCGAGCTGCTGGCCCACGGTGATGTCGCCCAGGCTGATGACGGTTCCGTCGATGGGGGAGCGCACGGTGCGGTCGCGTGCCTTCTGCGCGGCCTGCTCGTAGGCGTCGTAGGCTGCCTGGGTGGCTGCTCGGGCGCGCATGAGCGCGATGTACACGCGGTCGCGCTCCGCCTGGTCGTCGCTCGTGCCCCACACGTAGTTGAGCTCCTCCTGCGCGGTGTTCTCCGCAGCCTCGGCCTCCTTGTACTTGAACCAGGCCTCGTCGGCGTCGGTGCCCAGGCTGTCGTTCCGGATGGTCATGAGCTGCTGGCCCTTGAACACGACATCGCCGACGGCGACGTCGATCGAGGTGACTTCGCCCGTGAGGTCGGCCGCGACGGTGACCTGCTGGCGCGGCTTGGCGGAGCCGGTGCCGGAGATGGACTCGCGGAAGTCGTTGCGGTAGACGAACTCGGTGGGGACCGCCGCCTCGCCGCCGTCGGAGCCGCCGCCCGAGATGAGCTTGCCGACGCCGAGGAAGATGGCGATGGCCGCGACGACGCCCGCGACGATGGCGAT
>CAMZCV010000031.1 GCA_947305035.1 uncultured Coriobacteriales bacterium
GTTACGCCGTTCCCCATCTCGGGCGTCGCCCTTGCCATCTACGCGCTCGAACCGTATCAGGCTCTTGCCACGGGCATGGGGGGCTACCTCTTCGGGCGGTTCTTCGCGCTCGCCGTGGAGGCGGGCTTCACGGCCACACCCCTCGTGTACGCCGTGCGCGAGATGCTCGTCCGTCCCGACGTTTGGATATGCGCCCTTGCATGCGGACTCGCCGCGCTCGTGGGCTCCGCAATCGTGGGGCGGGGGAGCGTAGCGGCGGGAATCGTGGCCCAGATCCTGGGCTGCGCCATCGTTCTAGCAGGCATTGTTTACGCAGCTCGCATGGAGAATGGCGGTATATGGACCGCTCCGGATGCGCCCACAGCGGCCGTCGCGGTATCCTTGTCCGTATGTATGTGTGTTGCTACCGCTCTGAGGGGCCCGCTCCAATGGGACCAGGAAGGCGATGAAGAATGAGCATCATCTCTGAATTCGAAGACCGCGTTGCGGGGCTGTTCGAGACGGCACCGCAGGGCTATGTCGAGCCGTTCTCCTTCAAGAAGCTCGCAAAGCGCGCGGCCAAGGAGATGGAGAACGAGACGTACGAGATCGACGGCATCGACACCGCGCCCGCGCTTTACACCGTGCTCGTGTCCACCGCCGACGACACCCTCATGCGTCCGATCTACTCCGCAATCACCGAAGAGGTCTCGACGTTCGTGGCGCAGCAGGCCAACAAGAAGGGCTATGTCTTCGTGGGCAAGCCGCTGGTGCGCTTCATGGTCGATCCCAAGCTCAAGTCCGGCAAGTTCGCCGTGTTCGCCGAGAACATCGACAATCCCACCCTTGCGCGCCTGCGCAAGGAGGAGCGGGCGTTCCTCGCGGGGAACGCGGGCGTTGGCGGAGCCGCTGCCCAGTCGGGCGTCCTGGCTGCTCCCGCGCCTGCTCCTTCCCCCAACCTCATCCCGCTCAACAACTATGAGGAAGACGGACTCGATGCTCTGGATGACGGAGCCGACGACGGTCTCCTGCCGCTTCCCCCGCTGGGAGACGCCTTCTCCAGGGAGATTCCCCAGACGCAGCGCCGCTCCGACCCCGTTGATGCTCCCGTGGGCAGGCATGCCGCGCACGCCGCCCGCACTCCCGAGCCCGTCGTCGAGGCAGAGGTCTCCTCGCTCCTCATCGACCGCCAGACCGGCCGCACCTACAAGGTCACGGCTCCTTCCGCCGTCATCGGCCGCGAGTGCAGCCAGGCCGATGTGGTTCTCGCCGACCCCAACATCTCGCGCCGCCATGCGGAGATCAAGTTCGATGGCCGCTTCTGGCATATCGTCGACCTGCGCTCCACCAACGGAACGCTTGTGAACGACATCGACATCGACGAATGCATCCTCCACAGCGGCGATCTCATCACGGTTGGCCTCACCAACCTCGAGTTCAGGGAGAACTAGCATGATCGACCTCGTCCTGTTCGCAGGACGCGTGATACTCGTCGTCCTGATGTACGTGTTCCTGTTCGCCGCCATGCGCGCAGGCATCGGCCTGGTGCGCGGGCAGCGCAAGGACGCGGCCATCTGGTCGGTCGACGTCGAGAAGGGCATGCAGGCGCTGCGCGGCCTGCACGTCGACATCCTCGGCCCCGTCGTCGTGGGCCGCTCGCCGTCGTCGGACATCGTGATCGACGAACCGTATGTATCTGCCACGCACGCGCGCTTCTCCCTCCAGGGGCCCGCGCTCGTGCTCGAGGACCTCAACTCCCTCAACGGAACGCTCGTCAACAACCACACAATCGAGCAGGCCGTTACGCTCAGGGACGGTGATGAGGTCCAGATTGGCGACACGATCATGAGGGTGAGCCGCCGATGAGCGACGAGCAGAACACGCAGCCCATCATGCCCGTCGAGGCTCCCGGACGCGTTGCCGTCCCCGTGGAGAACCGCGTGGATTCCGACGTCGTGTCGGGATCCAACCACTTCATCTCGTGGGGCGGGCGCTCCGACGTCGGTCTCGTCCGCGGGCACAACGAGGACTCGTTCCTCGTGCGCACGCCGCTGTTCGTGGTGAGCGACGGCATGGGCGGGCACGCTGCCGGTGAGGTGGCGAGCGCGATTGCCGTGGAGACCATCGGCGCCAACGCGCCGTCCGATCCCGACGACATCCTGCTCGGAGCCGCGGTGGAGACCGCGAACCTGGCCGTCATCAAGGGCGCCGAGGAGGGTCGCGGCAAGCCCGGCATGGGCTGCACCGCCTCCACCGTGGTCATCAAGGGCGACCGCATGGCCGTCGCGCACGTGGGAGACTCGCGCGTCTACCTGCTCCACGAGGGCAAGCTCGTCCGCATCACCCACGACCATTCCTTTGTTGAGGAGCTCATCGACGCGGGCCAGATCACCGAGGACGAGGCGCGTGTGCATCCGTCGCGCTCTGTCATCACCCGCGCGCTCGGCTCCGACCCCAACATGTACGCGGATCACTTCTCGCTCGAGGTCCACAACGGCGACCGCGTGATCCTGTGCTCAGACGGCCTCTCGTCGATGATTGACGACGCCGAGATCGAGATGCTCGCCGTGTCGAGCGTCACCCCCCAGTCCGCCGCCGACAACCTCGTGTCGGCCGCGCTCACCGCAGGCGGAGCCGACAACGTGACCGTGCTCGTGGTGGACGTCAAGAACGACGGCATCGCCGAGGCGGCCCGCAAGCGCCTCCTGCAGCGCGTCGGCACCTTCGCCGCTGGCGTGCTCGTGGCGCTCGTCGCCGTCTTCGCCCTGCTCGCGGCGTTCATCAGGGGCGAGTGGTACCTCGCTCCCGACGGCGAGACCGTGGGCATCTACCAGGGCATCAATGCCGACATCATGGGATTCCCGCTCTCGCAGCTTGTCGAACCCACCACCGTGCAGATCAAGGACCTGCCGGAGTCGGTGCAGTCGCAGCTCCAGCGCGGCATCCAGGTGTCGAGCGAGGCAGAGGCGCACGCCATCGTGGAATCGTACCGCGACCAAATCGATGCAGATAAGACCCGCGCCGCCGAGAAGGCCGAGGAGGCCAAGGCGGACGGCGATCCAACCGGGGCGACGGTCGTCCCCACAGACCAAGCGCCTGAGGGCGAGGCCGAGGCGGGCGCCAACGCCGCCAAGGAGGCCCAAGAGACGCAGGATAACGAGAAGACCGAGACCAGCAGCAGCACACAGGGCTCGAAGAGCGGGGGAGGTGCCTAGGACATGAGGACCGAGCGCCTCATCGGGCGCAACTCCGAACTTGGCCTCCTCGTGCTGGCGGCGCTGCCCGTCACGCTGCTGTACGCCATGTACGTGATCAACACGTCCACCGAGCTCACGGTCCAGACGCTTGCCGTGCCCATCTCGCTGTTCGCGGCGTTCACGGTTGCGCACATCGCGGTGCGCATCCTCGCACCGGGAGCCGACCCGGCGCTCCTGCCCACGGTGTTCGCATTGTCGGGCATCGGCATCGCGTTCGTCACGCGCCTTGCGCCGTCCCTCGCGATCAACCAGGTTGTGTGGCTGTTCCTCTCGATCATCGCGATGATCCTCACCATGGCGCTCGTTCACAACCTCGACGACCTCGCGCGCTACAAATACACGCTCGGGCTCGCGGGCGTTGTTCTGCTCGTCGCACCCATGATCATCGGCGTCGAGATCAACGGCTCCAAGCTCTGGATCCAGTTCGCGGGCTTCTCGTTCCAGCCCGGCGAGATAGCCAAGGTGCTGCTCGTCCTGTTCCTTGCGGCGTTCCTCGCAACCAACCGTGAGGCGCTCTCCATCTCCACGCGCAAGATCGGGCCCTTCTCCGTCCCGCGGCCGCGCATGATGCTTCCCCTCCTGGTGATGTGGGGCCTGTCGCTGCTCGTCGTGGTGTTCGAGCGCGACCTGGGTAGCGCTTTGCTGTTCTACGCGTTCTTCGTCGTGATGCTCTATGCGGCAACGGGACGCAAGACCTACGTGCTCGCGAGCTTCGCGCTGCTCGCCGTGGGCGGCGTCATCTGCTACCACCTGTTCGGCCATGTCCAGACGCGCGTCGCCATCTGGATCGACCCCTGGCAGGACCCGCAGGGCGGCGGCTATCAGATCGTCCAGTCGCTCTACTCGCTCGCAGATGGCGACCTTGTGGGAACGGGCATCGGCAAGGGCCTGCCCACGCTCATCCCCATCGTGGAGAGCGACTTCATCTTCTCCGCCATCGGAGAGGAGATGGGCCTTCTGGGCGGCGCTGCCGTCATCATCCTCTTCATGGTCTTCACCGTGCGCGGCCTCACCACCGCCGCGCGCGCCAAATCCGACGTCTCCGCCTTCACGGCGATCGGCCTCACCTGCGCCATCGCCTTCCAGGCGTTCCTCATCATCGGCGGCGTCACCAAGCTGCTCCCGCTCACGGGCGTCACCCTGCCCTTCATGAGCCAGGGCGGTTCGTCGCTGCTCTCGAGCTTCATCGCGGTGGGCCTGCTGCTGCGCTGCGGCGACGAGGCAACCGGGCATGAAACCCAGCTCGAGAGCGCCGGCCTTGAGAGCATCCACCCCAAGGGTCCCGAAGCGGCCATCCTGCGCGGGGCTCATGTTCGCGGCACCTTCGGCATCCTGTCGCCCGAGTCGGGCGTTCTCGGCCGCGTGGCGCTCGCCAACCGCATCACCACCATCATCACGGCGTTCGCGCTCTGCTTCGCCGCGCTCATCGCCAACCTCACGTGGATCCAGGTCGTCCATGCCGATGAGATCAAGGGCATGCCCGGCAACAACCACACCATCGTCCGCAGCGCCTATGTGCAGCGCGGTGCCATCATCACCTCCGACGGCGTCACGCTCGCCGAGAGCGTGCAGCAGGAGGACGGCTCGTATCGCCGCTCGTACCCGCTGGGCACCACCGCCATGCATACCGTGGGCTACGTGTCGGTGCGCTTCGGCACCACCGGCATCGAGTCGAGCATGAACGAGACGCTCACGGGCCACGCAGACTACAGCAACTGGCGCAATGCCCTCTACTCGCTGGCGGGCATCAACACGCCCGGGTCAACCGTTGCGCTCACGCTCAATTCCCAGATGCAGGCATCCGCCGAGAATGCCCTGCGCGGGTACGTGGGCGCCATCGTGGTGCTCGACCCCCAGACCGGAGCCATTCTCGCCAAGGCGTCCTCGCCCACGTTCTCCGAGGACGACCTCGAGGAGTACATCCTGGGCTACTCCGAGAACGCACCGCTGCTCGACCGCACCACCGATACGCTCTACGCACCCGGCTCGAGCTTCAAGGTGGTCACCATCTCCGCCGCGCTCGACACCGGGGTGGCAACGCTCGACACCATCGTGCCTGCGCCGCCCGTGATGACGATCGGCAATGCCGAGGTGTCGAACTACGGCAACAACGACTACGGCGAGCCCACGCTGCGCGAGGCCCTTGCGCTCTCGTCAAACACCGCGATTGGCACGGTGGGCGTGGAGGTTGGCGCGGAAAACCTCGTGCGCTACGCCCGCGCCTTCGGATACGGAACCTCGCTCGGACAGGATTTCACGTGCGCCGTATCCGTCATGCCCAACCCCGAGGAGATGACCGAGTGGGAGACGGCGTGGGCGGCTTGCGGACAGCCCGTGGGCGAGCATGAGAGCCCTGCGGGTCCGCAGACAACCGTCATGCAGAATGCTGTCGTGGCGGCAACCATCGCGAACAACGGCATCGTGATGAATCCGTACATCGTGAGCCACATCCTCTCTCCCGAGGGTGTGATCGTGGCGCAGACCGAGCCGCGCTCGCTCGGACAGGCGATCAGCCCCGAGACGGCGCAGCAGGTCAAGGAAGCCATGCTGGCGGTCGTCGACCATGGCACCGGCTGGCGCGCGCAGATCGAGGGAGCCACCGTGGCGGGCAAGACCGGCACGGCCCAGGTTGCCAACGGGCAGGTCAACTCGGCGTTCATCGGGTTCGTGCCGTACGAGAACCCAACCCTGGTCGTCTCGGTGTATATCGAGGGATTGGGCGAGGACGTCGAAGGCGTTGCAACCGTGCTCGGAGGTCAGGTGCTTGCCGACTGCCTGGCCATCCAGTCGGCAGGAGCGTCCTAAGGGGCGCGTCGCGCCGGAAGGACCGCCTTCCCGGCGCATCATGAGGGAACTATCGCGCACACAGCGCGTGGATGAAGGAGAGAACGATGGTGTCGAAGCTGCTCGGGGGACGCTACACAGTCCAGGATAAGATCGGTTCGGGAGGCATGGCCACCGTGTACCGAGGCCTCGATGAGGTGCTCGGCCGCACGGTTGCGATCAAGACCATGCTGCCCCAATACGCCACCGATCCGTCCTTCGCTGCGCGTTTCAAGCAGGAGGCGCAGGCGGCGGCGGCGCTCCAGAGCCCCTATATCGTGAGCGTCTACGACTGGGGTAAGGACGAGGACACCTACTACATCGTCATGGAGTACCTGCGCGGCACCGACCTCAAGAGCGGCCTGCGCAAGCACGGCGCGCTCGACAGCAAGAAGGTCGCCCAGATCGGCTCGCAGATCGCCCAGGCGCTCTCCGTTGCCCACAAGCACGACATCATCCACCGCGACATCAAGCCGCAGAACATCATGGTGCAGCCCGACGGCAACATCAAGGTGATGGACTTCGGCATCGCACGCGCCAAGAACAGCCACCTCACGCAGGACAACTCGGTGCTCGGCACCGCCCATTACGTCTCACCCGAGCAGACGCAGGGCAAGGATCTGGGCCCCACCACCGACATCTACTCCCTCGGCGTGGTCATGTACGAGGCTGCTGCCGGCAAGGTGCCCTTCGAGGGCGACGACGCCATCTCGGTTGCACTCAAGCAGGTCAACGAGCTGCCCGTTCCTCCCAGCGAGATCAACCCCAACGTGGATCCCGCGCTCGAGGCAATCATCCTCAAGTGCATGGAGAAGAACCCGGCCAACCGCTTCCAGAGCGCCAACGAGCTCTACCGCGTGCTGCGCGACTACCTGTCCGGCCGCATCACGGCCATTCCGTACACGCCCAAGGCCAATACGGTTCCCGACATCCCCAATATCTCCAACATCGACGCGGGCGGCGATTCGATCACCACCACGCGTCCGTACACCCGCCCGCGCGCGTACGACAGCAGCACGGGCCAGTACAGCGTGGTTTCCGCACGCGAGCAGGCCAAGCAGATCGAGTACGGCAGGAAGCGCCACAAGATCCGCAACGCCATCCTCGGCCTTCTGGCCAGCGCCGCCGTCATCGCTGCCGCCGTCTTCTTCGTGACCACCGTTCTGAACGACGGCGTCAAGAACTATGCCGTTCCCAACTACATCGACCTCCCCGAGAGCGAGGCGCTTGCGCTGCTCGAGGCTGACGAGCATTTCGAGCAAGGCGAAGTGAAGCAGAGCTTCTCCGAGACGGTCGAGGAGGGGCGCGTCATGGAGCAGACCCCCGCTCCCAACCGCCAGTTCCCCGAAGGCACCACCATCGACCTCGTCGTCTCCAAGGGCCCGACCCCCGCGGAGACCGTCTACGCGCCCAACCTCACCGACAAGACCGCTTCCGAGGTCGATGAGATCCTGCGTGATCTCAAGCTCATCGGCCGCGCTGCCGACAAGGTGTACTCCGACCTGCCTGCCGGCCATGTGGCCGAGCAGGAACCCGCTCCCGGAACCGAGATGAAGGCCGGCGAGACCGTGGTGTACCACATGTCCAAGGGCACCGAGAAGATCACCGTTCCCAACGTCATCAACGACACCGAGGAAAGCGCACGCGAAACGCTCACCGACGACGGCTTCAAGGTTACGGTGAACTACTCCAGCTCCAACGACTACTATGCCGGTCGCGTCATCAGCTGCTATCCCGGCGTGGGCGAGGCGGTCGACCGCGGAGCATCCATCACCATCACCGTCTCCACCGGTCCCGAGACGGCCAGCATTCCCAACGTGGTGGGCTCGTCCTACGAGAGCGGCGTCGCAGCGCTCAACAATGCGGGCTTCTACGTGGATATCGAGTATGCCGAGAACGACGCTGCGGTGGGTACCATCATTTCCCAGTCGCCCACGGGTAGCGCCACCATGGGCACGACCGTCACGATTACGGTGTCCACGGGTCCGGCTATCCCCGAGCCCACGACACCCGACACGCCTGCCGACGGCGGCGGCGAGGGCGGCGCGTAAGCGCATAGGCCATCTACTCGCGGAGTGGTGTTGAGTGTGTATTTTGAGCTCCTTCTGGCGAAGGACTTTACACACTCAACACCACTCTCTCAGAAAAAACCATGCTTTGAGTGGCGCGAATGTACTTGAGTGTGTACTCTGGAAGCTGCTTGAGGGAGAAAAAGTACACACTCAATCTATTCGGGCCCAAGTCTGATTCCTTTATGACGGAGAAACCATGGGATACCGCACCTATACCTGCCCCATTGCGCGGAGCTGCGGGGGATGCGAATGGCTCGCCGTTCCCTATCCCATACAACTCCAGCGCAAGCAGGCGCAGGTAGAGGAGCTCTTCTCCGAAATCGTTGCCGCTGACGGCGCGGCGCTCGAGCAGATTTCGGGCATGGACGAACCGCTCGCGTACCGTCATAAGGCGGCTACGCCCTTCGCGCCGGGAGGCAAAGGCGGCAAGCGCGTGCGGAGCGGGTTCTATGAGAAAGGCACCCACCGCATCGTTGCCTGCGACTCCTGCCTCGTGGAGAAGGACGGCCTGCGCGCGCTCCTCTCGGATGTGGGGCGCATAGCCCAGAAGCTCGGCATTTCCGCCTACAACGAGGATGCCCACACGGGGCACTTGCGCCACGCCATCGTGCGCGCGGGTTACGCGACCGACGACGTGCTGCTCACGATCGTGACGCGCGAACAGCAGCTGCCGCGCGCGGAGCAGCTCGTGGATGCGCTCGTCGAGGAGCATCCCGAGCTCACGGGCATCGTCCAGAACATCAACGACAAGCGCACCAACGCCATGCTCGGCAGGCAGTGCCGCACGCTGTGGGGCAGCCC
>CAMZCV010000032.1 GCA_947305035.1 uncultured Coriobacteriales bacterium
ACGGCTGCTGGTACATCGTGTCCCTGCTGCTCATGATCTTCAACAATGGCACCCTGCCCATGACCGTGCTCTGCGCCTTCTTCGTGGGCTTCGGCATCGGCGGCATCGGCAACCTCATCCCCTCGATGATCGGCACCTGCTTCGGCCGCTTCGGCTTCATCCAGGCCAACCGCCTCATCGCCCCGGTCAACACGCTCATCCGCTGCACCGGCCTCATCATCATCGGCATCGTGGGCGTTACCAACCTCACGCTCAGCTACTGGATCTTCATGGCCGGCACCATCCTCGCCATCATCCTGATCAGCCGCATCAAGGAGCCCGAGCGCGCGTAACCTTTCGCCGCGGGGCCATGCTGACAACAGCACAAGGGGCTGTCGTTCCGAACGACAGCCCCTTTTCCGTATTGGGCGAAGCTGCACCAGAGGCCTTGTGCCGATGCACAACGTGAGCATAAGACTTCATTCATTCTTTGAGTATTTGAGCCATTGGATGCATGTGCGTCCTTTCGTATCCTTCTACATGTCAATCGGTGATTCCTAGGAGAGGAGTCCTTTATGCCCATGAAGACCTCGACCCGTTTCGTTAAGGCCGCCATCCTCAACACCTGCGTCGCCCTGGTGCTCTGCTTCCTCTGCGAGGCCCTCGCGCTCTACGTCTTCAAGACCGCCGATGCCTCCAACGGCTGGATCTGGCCCATGTTCTTCATCAATTTCGTGGTCTCTTGGATCATCGCAAC
Organism: uncultured Coriobacteriales bacterium; assembly: GCA_947305035.1. Classification (GTDB taxonomy): domain Bacteria; phylum Actinomycetota; class Coriobacteriia; order Coriobacteriales; family Atopobiaceae; genus RUG721. The sequence continues at coordinate 737 of CAMZCV010000032.1, forward strand.
CATCCTGGGCATGATTCCCGGCATCGTCGACTTCGGCTTCAACTGGGCCATGAAGCGCTCCAATCCCTCCGAGGGCGCTAAGTTCGGTGCACTCATCAATGTGCCCATCAACACCATCTACTCCGTCATCCTGTGCTTCATCATCGGCACCCTCGACGCCTGCGTGCTTGGCGGAGCCCCCTTCATCCCCGTTGCATTCATCGGCTTCGCGCAGAACATCATCCCCGTCTGGATCGCCTGCTACATCGTCACGTTCCTGCTCAACGGCCCCATCGAGAACCTCGCTCGCAAGATCTGCAACGATCCCGCTCCCCAGATGCACTAATCAAGTTCCCTCTTCGTTCGGCCGTCGCACCCCTCTGCGGCGGCCTTTTCTGTCTGAAGGAGCAGTCATGAAGAAAGAAGTCCTTGCACTCGCCATCGGAATCGGCCTGTTGCCGCCCATCTGGGCCGTCGCTTCGGGCCACTTCGGCATCACCTGCGGAGCCGTGGCGCTCATTTGCGCAGGCATCTACGTTGCCGGTGGCAATGCGGTGGAGAACGGCCTCAAGATGTCGATCGGCTTCCTCATGGCCGACCTCTGGGCGGTCATCGCCATGTGGAGCATGGAGAACCTGCCCTTCGCTCCCGACATCAACACCTTCCTCACGCTTGCCGTCATGGGCTTCGCCGCCGTGCTTATCGCCAGCGCGCTCGAGAAGTGGATCTACCTTCCCGCCGTGCTCTGCGGCTGGGCTGTGGGTCTCACCGTGATGGGTCCGCTGGGCACCGCCGGCATGGGAACGCTGCCCATCCAGATCGGTGTGGCCATGCTCGCGGGCGTGTGGTACGTGGGCTGGGGCGTCGACGCCTTCTGCAAGCTCCTTCTCAAGAACTGGAAGTAATCCCGCCTGCGCTGCTGCGGAGCTCTTTCCTGCAGCCATTTGAACACGCCACATGTTGGAGCACCAATGTGTGGCGTGTTCTGCACTGATTGGCGGCCAACCGCGCAGGAGCAAACCCATCCCGAACTGCACGACAACCCATGGCCGAGCCTGCGGGCGCTTTTCGACGCCAAAGTGGCAAAAAATGTCGGTTATCAGGGTTTTCCAAGTATCAATAATTCAGGGGGTTGTATTTTCAGGCTTCTGAGCTGGGCAAACTGGGGTGTCGTTTTGCCCCGATGGCCGATTGCCACCTGAAAAACCCATACAACCGTAAATTTTTGCCACTTTGGCGTCGAAAAGCGCCCGAGACGAAATCGGTAGAGCTGGGCAACTCGAGTCAAAAGAGAAAACCTACTGCATCCCCAGCAACCGTGCGGCGTTTCCGCACATGATGGCGCTGGCGTGGGTCGCGAGCTTCTCATCAGCGCAGAGCCCCTCTTCGAGGCGCAGCTTGCCTGCAAGCGCGAGCTGCGCATTCGTGAAGGGGAAGTCGCTGCCGTAGAGCACGTGGCCGGGCGCGGTGATGGTGAGAAGCAGCGAGAGCATCTCGGGCGTAGGAGTGCCGGCGAGATCGTAGTAGAGGCGCGACAGGCCGTCTGCGATGTCTGCGTTGCCCATCATGCCGCGGCTGGCAAGGAAGGGTTGGATGGCCGTGATGCGTCTTGCCACGTTGGGCAGGAACGACCCCGAATGCGGCACCACGAACCGCACGTTGGGATAGCGCGCCGGCACGTCGTTGGCCAGCATGTTGAGCACGGCGCGCGTGGTGTCGGCAAGGAATTCGTAGAGCGGAACCGGACCGGAGGTGAAGAGCCCTTCGGCGAGGGCGGCCGGCCGATGCGGGTGAATCAGCGCAATGGCGCCCAGCTCGTCGAGCGTTTCCATGAGCGGGTCTAGTGCGGCGTCGCCCAGATAGAGGCCGCGTGCATTGCTCGGCAGCGCCGCACCTACGGCGCCGAGCTCCTCCATCGAGCGCCGAGCCTCAGCGCATGCTGCATCCACGTGGGGAAGCGGCAGCGTAGCCGCGAAGGCGAAGCGCCCGGGGTGTGCCCGCACGACCCCTGCCGTCCAGTCGTTGAACCCGCGGCAGAAGGCGACGCTCTCTGCGTCGTCGCCAAAATGGGGCTGCGGTGAGGAGAGCGAGAGCACCTGCAGGTCGATACCCGCGGCGTCCATAAAGGAGACGGCCTCCGCCGCATCCCACGAGGGGAGGGGGAAGCCGTCTTCCAGAAGGGCGCCGTGATCTGCGAGCAGCTCGAGATACGAGCTGCTCAGCAGGTGCCCGTGGATGTCGATGACGTTGGCCATTTCCTACTGCTTGGGCAGCTTGTCCTTCTGGCCGAGCGCGAAGAACGAGGACACCAGGCAGACGGCCATGCACGCGATACCGCCGATGACCATGAGCGGGAAGCCGCCGGGGGAGTCGATCACGAAGCTCCAGAACACCGCTGCGAAAGCGCTCATGATGGCGCCCACCATGGAGATGCGCGAATAGATGTTGGTATAGTCGGCGCTGCCGAAGACCGAGCGCACGAGGAGCGGGGTCTGTACCGTGGTCATGGCGTAGACGATGCCGAAGAGGAATGCACCGACGAGCAGGATGGCCAGGGCCGAGGGCAGGAACCACATGAGCAGCACGCCCACGACGCCGCAGGCAAGTCCGAAGATGATGCCCAGCTTGACGGACTTGTCGTTTATGATGCCGAGCACCACCTTGCCGATGGCCTGGCCGGCCATGGCGGCGCTTGCAACGACGCCCGAGGCGGCCGCGATGGCGGGGATGGTGTCGCTGAAGGAGGTGGCGTAGCTCGCGAGGAACTGGTAGATGGTCTGGTTGAGCGTGATGATGCCGCAGAAGATGGCGAGTGCGAAGAATGCGGGGGTCTTCATGGCGATGCTGGCGGGAACGCCCTCGACAGCCGCAGCGGGAGCCTGCGGGGAGTCGCTCTCGGTCACCTCGTCGGCGCCGTAGGGGAGCAGACCCTTATCCTCGGGCTTGGAGCGCACGACGAACAGCGTGAAGGGCAGCGTGCCGACGAGCACGATGAGGCCGAAGACGCGGTAGGCCATACGCCAGCCCTCGGGACCGCTCTGGATGATGGCCGTGCCGATGGGGTTGAAGATGACGCCGCCGATGCCGGTGAACGCCATGCAGAGGCCCACGAAGAAGCCCACCTTCTTCACGCACCAGTTGTTGATCAGCGTGGGAACGGCCATGTAGATGAGCGGGGCCATGCCGAAGCCGAGGACGGCTCCGCAGACATAGAACCACGGCATGGAGTTGCCGAAGCTCATGCCGAGGAGCCCTGCGCCAGACAGGATGGTGGCTCCCGAGAGGACCTTGCGCGCGTCGAGCCTGCTCAGATGGTTGCCCGCCAGAGGAAGCGTGAGCATCATCATGATGTTGAGGATCGAGAAGTACAGCGTGAACGATGCGCGCGGCACGCCGAAGAACTCCGAGACCGGCGTGAAGAAGATGCCCGCGCACGAGAGCACGAGCGCGCAGGGCAGGCAGGTGATGGCGATGCAGCTCGCAACGATGGCGTAGGCGTAGTGGAAGCGCTTCTTCTCCATGGACGTGGGATCCTTTCGAGATGGGCGGGACGGACGGAAGACGTCATTTCATGCTCATGGTATGCCGCCACACCGGCTGATACCATGTGCGGCGGCATAAGGAATGCAACCGATACGGGCGGATTCTCCATTCAGGGAGACGAACGGGCAGGTTTTAGCCCTCCACGTCGGCGAAGGCGCCCTCCATCTGGAAGCCCTTCCAAGAGGGCTCGCCGGTGTAGGTCATGACGGCCTCGGTGCCCTCGAGCGCGCGGACGGCGCCGGAAGCGGAGCCCTCCATCTCGAAGTCGCCGCCGTACGCGATGACCGGGGCGATCCAGCCCACGCGCTCCTCGATATAGGCGACGAAGCCCTTGTCGTTGGAGACGCCGCCCGTGAGGATGATGCCGTCGACCTTGCCCTTGAGCGCCACGGCGAATGCGCCGATTGCCTTGGCTGTCTGGTAGGCCATGGCCTCGTAGACCACCTTGGCCCACGCGTCGCCGGCGGCGATGCGCTCGTTGATCTGGATGGCATCGTCGGTGCCGAGCAGGCCCTTGAGGCCGCCCGTCTTGCCGATGACGCCCATGATCTCCTTCTTGTCGTGCTCGCCCGAGAAGGCAAGTGCGACGACGGGCTTGAGCGGCACGTCGCCCGAACGGTTGGGAGCGAAGGGGCCGGAGCCCTCGAGCACGTCGTTGGTATCGATCATGCGCCCTTGGCGGTGCGCTGCCACGGACAGGCCGCCGCCCACATGCGCCACGATGACGTTGATCTCGTCATAGCTCTTGCCCAGGGTGGCTGCGTAGCGGATGGCGCATTCCTTCTGGTTGAGGCAGTGCACGTGGCTCTTGCGGTACACTCCGGGGTAGCCAGTGATACGGGCGACGTCGTCAAGCTCGTCGGTGTCGGGCTGGTTGACGGCGAAGGCAGGCTTGCCGGTCTTCTGGGCGAAGGAGAAGAGAATGGGGGCGCCCAGGATGGCGGGATGGTTCATGCCGCAGTTGAGCACGTGCTCGCATACGGTCTCGTCGATGGCGAAGATGCCCCCCTGCGTGGGGCCCATGCCGCCGCAGTAGCCGGAGAACGCGTCGATGGAATCAAGCGTCACGCCCGCGGCGTCGAGCTCGCGCTCGATGGTGGCCACGCGGTAGTCAAGCTGGTCGGCTGCCAGCTCGAACTGGGCGAGCTCGGCGGGATCGTGGCGCACGTTTGCCTTGAAGACGGGATCGGTGCCTTCGAAGACGGCGACCTTTGTGGAGGTGGATCCGGGGGAGAGCGTGAGGATGCGGTAAGCCATGGCGGGTCCCTTCTGGCGCATGTTCGATTGAACGAAATGGATACGCAGCTATTAGGCTACGCGCCATCTTTAAACGTGAGTATGGATTCACAAATAAATATCGCATCTTAATAGCAGGGTTATTTGTGCGCGAGTACAAGGCGTTTTTCCTGCATAAAGGCGATTATAAAATCAAGCTTTGGACGATTGTGCAGGGGATGTGCTGAATGAAGCTGAGAACCGCTCTGTGCGAGCTGGGTGTGACGGACCACATCGATGGCCGAGGCATCGACCTCGAGGACGAGGTTCTCTCGCTTCCTGAAAGCGATTTCCCCCAGCCGTTCGACCAGCTTCTCACGCTCGCACCTGAGGGCACGACGGCAGTTTCCGAGGATCGTGCGGGCATCACGCTCGTCTTCTGCGGGCGGGAACTCCCCGAGCGTCGGACGCGTCCCGGCGACCGCACGGTGCTCTGCGCAGCCCCCTGCAGCTACGAAGAGTTCAAGGAGCGTTTCAGCAGGCTGCCCGAGCGCCATGTGCATCTCGACCTGCAGCGCAAGCGCCTCTACGCGGCCTTCCGCAGCTCCTACGACATCCAGCGCTTCGCCGACAAGGTGTTCGAGATCCTCGGCAATCCCCTCATCATCGTCAACTCCGACCGCAGGCTCCTGGCTACGGCGGGCTCGTTCCCCGAGGACCGAGCGGACGTGCTCGAGGAGATCAACCAGGGCTACGTCTCCGAGGAGGTCAATGCCGAGCTCGAGGCGCTGGGCATCCTCGATGACGTGCGCCATGCCGGACACTCCATCATCTCGGAGAACCTCCGGTTCGGGCAGCGATGGGTGACCTCCATCATCACGTTCCATCACATGGAGATGGGGCGCTTCGACATGCTCGAGCAGGACGTCCACATCACCGATACCGATCTCGAGCTCATCGACTTCGCCGGCTCGCTGGCAGCCATCATCATCGACAAGCTCGGCATTGCCGGCGAGCGTGCCGGCGCGGGATCCACTGTGCTCGATGACATCCTGGGCGATACCTTCGCCAACGAGAAGACCATGCGCGCCCAGCTCTCGCTGAGTTCCATGCCGCTCGACGAAACGTACGTGTTGCTGAAGCTCATGTCCGACCGCGACATTCCCCGCGCCCATCTGCAGCGCATCGCAGCGCGCGTGGGGCACGCGTTCCGAAACAGCCTCTGGACCATCCGGGACGGCGGCCTCGTGGTGCTCATCTCGCTCGGACCGCGCATGTGCGCCGGTTGGGATGGCTACGAGCGTGCCGAGCGCATCCTCGGGCAGCGCACGGAGTTCCTGCGCACCCTCGCGCAAAACGGCCTGCGCGCCTACGTGAGCGAGCCCTTCGTGCAGCTGAGCTTCGCCCGCGACCGCTTCGTGCAGATTCAGGACCTCATCTCCGCGCGCATCGTGGAAAAGGGCCCGATCGTCTTCTTCTGGAAGCATCGCTATGCCGTGCTCGCGGGCCTTTCCAAGACCTTCGGCCAGGCGGACATGATGCTCGACAAGCGCGTGGTCGCCATGAGGCTCTACGATGCGGATCATGGCACGGCATACCTCGAGACCGCCTGCCGGACGGTGGAGTTCCCCGGAAGCCCCGCAGAGGCCGCCAAGGCGCTGAATGTCCATCGCAACACCTACTTCTACCGCGTGAACAAGATCGCCGAGCTCTTCCTGCTCGATCTCAAGCGCGGCGAGGACCGCCTCGCGGTGGCCTTCTCGACCCGCTTCATGGAGGGGATGGGCGACCAGATATTCTATGATGTGGACCACATGCCCGAAGCGTGGCGCCGGTCGTTCGAACGCGTGGACCGCGATTAGTCACTTGACCGATAGCATCGCCCTGCCCGCACAACCTTTGTGACGATTGCACAACAGCTTTCTTCCTACACTTTTAGCTGGTCAGAGCTTTTCTGATGTCCGTGACCACGAGGAGAGGAATACCGATATGACAAAGATTCTCGGCATTTCGTTCGGCACCAAAAACGGCAACAACGACTGCGTGTGCAAGGAAGTCCTGAAGGGCGCCCAGGAGGCAGGCTGCGAGGTTGAGTTCATCCGCGCCCAGGACCTCGAGATCAAGCACTGCACCGGCTGCATCGCCTGCGTCAAGGCCCTTATGAGCGGCCGCGGCAACCTGTGCATCCACAAGGATGACTTCGACTGGCTCGCCTGGAAGATGTTCACCTCCGACGGCATCATCATGGTCGACCCCATCTTCGAGACGGGCGTCACCGGCCTCTTCCACACCATCATGGACCGCTTCGGACCCCGCATGGACACCGGCAACAACTTCATCGCCATGCAGATCGCCAAGGGCGCCATCGAGCACGGCGGCAAGGGCACCATTCCGCCCGAGTGCGTCTTCCACACCGGCATCCCCGTGTCCTACATCGCCATCGGCGGCTCCGACTGGGGCACCCACGCCCAGTCCGACCACGCCATCCAGTCGATGACCCCGGCTTGGAAGGTCATCGACAACGAGTGGATCCCCTGGTCCAAGACCGCCCTCATGAAGGACGAGGTCATCGAGCGCGCGCATCAGATCGGCATCAACCTCGCCGAGGCCGCCAAGGATCCCGAGCACGCCGAGTACAAGGGCAAGAAGGGCGTCTGCCCGCACTGCAACTGCAACGACTTCTACATCTATCCCGGCGAGAACCGCGCCGTCTGCGCCGTCTGCGGCCTGCAGGGCACCATCTCTCTCGACGAGAACGGCCACGTCCAGATCACCTACGCCGAGCATGACCTCTGCGACGAGAACGGCAACGTCATCCTCGACAAGGACGGCGAGCCCGCCTTCCCCGGCATGTACGACGCCCAGGGCCGCGAGCGCGCCCACGACACCATGGCCGGCAAGCAGATCCACGGCGAGGACATCGGCAAGAACGAGGGCATTCTCGCCGAGATGCAGAAGACTCAGGCCTACAAGGATCGCGTCAACGCCTACAAGGAGTACCTGACCCCCGTCATGCCCGATCCCGAGGACCGCTACGCCAGCTTCCAGGATCTCGGCACCCGCGCCTAAACGCCACACGATAAGCCCCTGTCCAAACGCACAGGGGCTTATCTGCTTTTCATCGAAATGCTCGGGTGGGCACACATGGAACATGGTGCCCACCTGTGCGATGTTTGTACAAGGTATTTTGTCCGTCCGCACACGCGGGCGGGTTCGAACAGAAAGCGTCAAAAGGAGGAACGAATGGCAAAGCAGTTTGAGACCGATGTCGTCGTCGTCGCAGCGGGTCTGTCCGGCCTCGCCGCGGCAATCTCCGCAGCCGAGAACGGCGCAAGCGTCATCTGCCTGGAGAAGG
>CAMZCV010000033.1 GCA_947305035.1 uncultured Coriobacteriales bacterium
GCGGCGCGAAGGTCGTGCTCGACGGCACCAAGACCATCCTGCTCGTGGGCGTGGGCGGTCAGGGAACCATCCTCGCCGGCCAGCTCCTCGCCATGGTGGCGGCCGACGCGGGCCTGGACGTGAAGGTCTCCGAGATCCACGGCATGAGCCAGCGCGGCGGGTCCGTCTCCACCGTCGTCCGCGTGGGCGAGAAGGTCGAGAGCATGGTGTGCGACCCCGGTTGCGCCGATATCGTGGTGGCGTTCGAGGCCGTCGAGGCCCTGCGTGCGCAGCAGTTCCTGCGCGACGGCGGCACGATGTTCGTGAACGACGAGCAGATCGTGCCCGTCTCGGTGAACGTGGGCAACTTCACGATGCCCGCGGATACCGACGCGCGCCTGGATGCGATCGGTGCCGTCCGCATCGACGCGGGCGAGATCGCGCGCGCGGCGGGTAGCCCCAAGAGCACGAATGTGGTGCTCGTGGGCGCGCTCTCCACGGCGCTGCCGTTCAGCGTGGAGGAGTGGCAGGACGCCATCAGGCGCCGCGTGCCGCCCAAGACCATCGACGCCAACCTCGTGGCCTTCGCGAAGGGTCGCGAAGCCGTCGCGTAAGCGCGCCACCGCCCTTCTCTGGGGCGAATTAACATACCATTCACGACAACTATTCGGCCTCCTGAAAACGGAGGCCGAATAACTTTGCCAAATGGCATGTTAATTTCTGCATGCGAGCCGTACCCTCGTTTCCGCCAGAGCTTCAGCCAATCGAAATGAGCACCCGCTCCGTAATGGAACGGGTGCTCATTCAGGAAGGAGGGGGACAGGGGGGGAGAGGACCTATCCCTTGTAGACCACCTTTCCGCCGAAGATGGTGTAGACCACGTTGGTCTCGGCCATCTCCTCGGGCGTGATCTGGGTGAGGTCCTTGTCGAGCACGACGAAGTCCGCCTTCTTGCCCACCTCGATGGAGCCGAGGATGTCCTCGAAGCCCATCTGGCGTGCGCACCAGATGGTGTAACACTTCATCATCTCCTCGACGGTCAAGCTCTCGTCTGCGTTGCGCACGTACACGGGGTCGCCCACCTCACCGGGATACGGCGAGCCCTGCGTCACACCGCTGATGATGCCGTGCAGAGGAACGAGGTCGGGCGTGATGGGGTAGTCGGCACCTGAGGTCATGAGCATGCCGGCGTCGAGGCGCGTGCGCATGTTGTACTCGCGTCCGAAGCGTTCCTCGCCGAACATCTGCAGCTCGAGCGCACCGAACTGAGGATCGACATAGAACCACACGGCCTGCGTTGCGCAGTAGATGCCCATCTTGCCACAGCGCTCGATGTCGTCGGGATCCATGATGGTGGCGTGCACGATGGCATTGCGCTTGGTCGCCCAGGTCTCGCCGAGGGCGTCGTAGGAGTACTCGAAGGCCTCGGTGTCCATATGGGCACCACCGTCTCCCATGGTGTGGATGAGGACGGAGTATCCTGCCTCGTTGACCTGCCTGACAAACTCGTTCAGTTCGTCCTGGTCGCGCCAGTTGGGAGCGCTGCGGAAATCAGCGTCGACGCCTGCAGTAGGGGCATAAGGTTCGAGCATGTAGGCGCTCCTGCCCTCGGGCACGCCGTCGATCTTGGCCTTGGCGGAGTTAGCACGCACGAAGTCGGAGTTGAGTTCCTGAACGGAGTCCAGAGCTGCGATGGTGTCGGCAGCGAGCTGCGGGCGCACCTCAAATGCCCATATCGGCAGCGAGATGCGCAGGGTCATGTTGCCGGTCTCACCGAAGTCATGGAGCATCTGCACAGTGCTCTCGAAGTTGCCGCCGTCGTGGAAGCCCGTGATACCGAGCGAGTTGGCCATGGCCTGGAACTCGCTGAAGGCTGCGATGCATTCTTCCTCGGTTGGCTCGGGAAGCTCGGGAAGGCTGTCGAGCATCGAGCCTGCATCGGAGAGATAGCCGTTGAGGGTACCGTCCTCGTAGTAGTACACCACACCGCCATCGGGAACGGGGGTGTTCTCGTCGATACCTGCGAGATCCATCAAGGCCTGATTGACGATACGGCCATGAACGGACACGTCAACTCCCAGAATCGGCGTGTCGGGGAACTCCTCGTTCAGGCGCTCGTTGTTGGCAGCGCTATTGGGCCAGGCGCGCAGGTCGAGGTTGCTGACCTCATAGTAGGGCTGGCCGGGATGTGCATCTACATACTCGTGAATCGCCGCCATGTATGCATCGAGATTGGCCTCGGTGGCGGCAAGGTCGCAGGTGGTGTCGGGCTCGTAGACGATGTGATCGTGGCCGTTCATGAAGCCGGGCATGAGCATCATGCCTCCGAGGTCCTTGACCTCGGTGTCGGGGCCGATGAAGGCGTCCATGTCGGCGTCGGAGCCCACGGCCATGACGGTGTCGCCCTTAACGGCGACGGCGGAGGCCACGGTCCAGGCGTCGTCGACGGTGTAGACGGCGGCGTTCTTGAGCACGAGGTCGGCGGGGTTCTCGACCTCGGGCACGTTCTCGCCCTCGGGTCCGGCATCGCCTTCGGGTGCGGGCTCGGGGGTGCCGTTGGCGCACGCGGCGAGCGCGGCGGCCGCCCCCGCGAGGGCACCACCAACGACGAAGTTGCGGCGGGTCATCTCTGCGGACATGGGTTCCTTCCTCTCCTGTTCGGTCGTTGCACGGGATGTGCATCTCCATGAGAACAGGGTAGGGGCGCCGGGCATCGACTTGGAACAGGCACGTGTTCGATTTGCCTTCATACGAAAGTACGAAACCGCAGTTCAATACGGTTTACGCAGAGAAAACGCCCGCCCCAGGGGGACGGGCGTTTTCCAGGAAGGAAGGGGATGAGGAGGAGAGAGACCTTATCCCTCGAAGACCACCTTGCCACCGAAGATGGTGTAGACGACGTTCGCCTCGTAGATCCTGGTGGGATCCATCTTGCTGATGTCCTGGTCGAGGACGACGAAGTCGGCCTTCTTGCCCACCTCGATGGAGCCGAGGATGTCCTCGAAGCCCATCTGGCGTGCGCACCAGATGGTGTAGCACTTGAGCGCCTCTTCGAAGGTGACAACCTCGTCGGCGTTGCGGACCTGGGCGGGATCATCGGCGTCGCCGGGATAGGGCGAGCCCTGGGTGAGGGCGCACTGGATGCCGGCGAGCGGGCGGTAGTCGGGGGTGATGGGGTAGTCGGCGCCAGAAGTCATGAACATGCCGGCGTCGATGCGGGTGCGCATGTTGTACTCGCGGCCGAAGCGCTCGGGACCGAACATCTGGAGCTCGAGGGCACCGAACTGCGGGTCGACGTAGAACCACACGGCCTGCGTGGCGTTGAAGATGCCCATCTTGCCGCAGGCCTCGATGTCCTCGGGGGCCATGATGGTGGCGTGGACGATGGCGTTGCGCTTGGTTGCCCAGGTCTCGCCGAGGGTGTCGTAGGAGTGCTGGAAGGCAACGGTGTCCATGTGCGCGCCGCCGTCGCCCATGGTGTGGATGATGACCGAGTAGCCCGCCTCGTTGACGGTCTTCACGAAGTCGCTGAGGACGTCCTGGTCGGGCCAGTAGGGATAGCTGCAGAAATCGGGTTCGACGCCGGCGGTCTCGGCGTAGGGCTCGAGCATGTAGGCGGACTTGCCCTCGGGCACGCCGTCGATGATGGCCTTGGTGGAGTTCATGCGAACGTAGTCGGAGTTGAGGCTCTGGTTGCGGTCGATAACCTCGACGACTTTGGCACCGAGCTCCGGGCCGATCTCGCCGGCGTTGGTAGCCCAGAGGGGCATGGAGACGCGCAGGTGCATCTCGCCGGTCTCGCCGTAGTCGTGGAGGAGCTTCATCTTAGACTCGTCGCTACCACCGTCGTGGAAGCCGGTGATGCCATAGGAGTTGGCTGCTTGCTCAAGCTCGAGATAGGCTGCGATCCTGGCCTCGTCGGTGGGGGCAGGAAGCTCGGGGAGGTTGTCGAACATGTCGATTGCATCGGAGAAGTAGCCGTTCAACGTACCGTCCTCGTAGTAATAGACAGTGCCGCCTTCGGGCACGGGGGTGTTCTCGTCGATGCCGCAGAGGTCGAGGAGCGCCTGGTTGACGATCTTGCCGTGGCCGGATGCGTCGGAACCGTAGATGGGGGTGTCGGGGAACTCCTCGTTGAGGCGCTGGTTGTCGGGCGCGCTGTTGGGCCAGGCGCGCAGGTCCATGTACTTGAACGAATAATACGGCAGACCGGGGTTGGCGGCAATGTAGTCGTGACCTGCCTGCATATAGGTATCGAGGCTGATGTCAAGCTGGGACATATCGCAGTAGTCTTTGGGCTTTGCCTCGATGTGGTCGTGGCCGTTCATGAAGCCCGGCGTGACCATCATGCCGCCGAGGTCCATCACGTTCGTGTCGGGGCCGATGAAGGCAACCATGTCGTCGTCGGAGCCGACCGCCATGATGGTGTCGCCCTTCACGGCGACGGCGGAGGCGACGGTCCAGTTATCGTCGACGGTGTAGACGGCGGCGTTCTTGAGCACGAGGTCGGCGGGGTTCTCGACGGTCGGCTCGGGTTCGGGCTCGCCCTCGCCTTCGGGCGCGGGCTCGGGTGCGGTCTCGCCGGCGCACGCGGCGAGCGCTGCGGCTGCTCCCGCGAGGGCGCCTCCCACGACGAAGTTGCGGCGGGTCATCTCTGCTGACATGGGGTTCCTTCCTCTCCTGTTCGGTCGTTGCACGGGATGTGCATCTCCATGAGAGAAATGGTAGGGAAGATAAGGCTGTGGGAGAACAGGTGCAGGTTCGAAAGAACCTCGTACAAAGGTATGAAGTTGTGGTCTAGCTGTGCGATCTGCTCGATACCAGGCGCCTGAGGTCGCTGCGCCTCGAGCAGCCCGCCTTGTCGTAGATGTTGTGCGCATGCGATTTGACCGTGCTCATCGATACGACCAGCGTGTCGCAGATCTCCTGGTACGAGCAGTCCTCGAGCAGGAGCCTGAACACCTCTTCCTCGCGCTTCGTGAGCCGCAGGTCCTTGATGGCGGCTTCGACGCCCTCCTCGCTGAGGGTGCCGGACGGCCGCTCGCGCTCCTTGAGCCGTTCATCGAACCGCTTGAGCACCGATCCGATGATGAAGATGCAGTACATCACATGCAGAGCCGTCTCGAAGATGTTGTTCTCGTACGCGATGCCCATGATGGCGATGAACGGATTGAGCTCGTTCAGGTCGAACAGCCATACGAGGTCGAACGCGACGATGAGCGCCAAGAAGACGAGGGAGATTCGGAGCAGCCGCTTCAGGTTGGAGCTCTCCCGCGCCCGCTCCGTCCGCGAGCAGAAGATGACGAGAACCAGCAGGTATGCCTGCATCACCGTGTAGAAGACCCAAGCGGGGAAACGCGAGACGGAGACCGCGACCTGCGCGTAGATGTTCCAATACAGGACGAACAGCAGCGGGAAGATACCGTAGAGCCATTTCGGGTATTCCAGCCCGAAGAGCTCCTTCGCGACGAGCAGATATGCGAGCTGCCTGATGACGAAGAAGACGATCTTCACCTCGGGGGCCGAGATGAAGTTGTACTCCGGGCCGACGTTGGGATAGGTGTTGAACAGGAATTCAGCGGCGAAGATGATGAAGGTGTCGAGCAGGAAGCACGCCACCAGAAGCGCCTCGAAGAGGAAGAGGCGATCCTTCGTCTGGACGAAGCCGAAAGCCGCTACAACCATCGCGAGGGCGAAGATGATCAGAACGACGATGTTGAAGACGAACAGGACCATGTCTTCCGAAACCAACCGTCCCTCTCTACATAAATCAACCTTCTTCTTGATGTATTTTGACCCGTTTCGTCTCTACCGTATAGGTGTGAGGAGGTTTGCGTAGGGTATGAAACGGTTTATCGGTTGTTTTTTGGTGCTCATGGTGCTGCCGCTCCTGCTGCTCGGCTGTTCCGCGACTAGCGGAACGGAGAAGCGGATGTCCGTCGTCACGACGATTTTCCCGTTGTACGATTTCATGCGCGAGGTCGTCGGCGATGACGGCGACATCGAGCTCACCTGCCTGATCGACAGCCGCGTTGACATGCACTCCTACTCCCCGTCGAGCCAGGACATCCTCGCCATCGCAGAGTGCGATGTGTTCATCTACGTGGGCGGGGAGTCCGACGCGTGGGTGTCCGAGGTGCTCGAGCAGCACCCCAACGAGAACCGCGTGGTGATCCGGTGCTTCGACGTGCTCGACGGCTCGCTGATTGCAGAGGATGGCCCCGACGAGGACGAGTACGACGAGCACGTATGGCTTTCGTTGCGGAATGCCGCGCAGATGGTCGACGCCATCGCGGGGGTGCTCGGGCAGGTCAATCCGGAGCACGCCGACGCATACCGCACCAATGCTGAGGGCTATATCGCGCAGCTCGAGGAGCTCGACGCCCGCTTCGGGCAGGCGATCGCCGGTACGAGCAGGACGCTCCTCATCGCCGACCGTCACCCCTTCGCCTATCTGGCGCGCGACTACGACCTCGTGTGCTTCTCGGCGTTCTCCGGATGCTCTGCTGAGACGGAGGCGAGCTTCCAGGTGATCGCCGAGCTTGCGGATGCGCTCAACGAGAACAGCCTGACGCACATCTTCGTGATCGACGGCAACGATCCCAGGATCGCCCAGGCGATCATCGTCCAGGCGGGAGCCGAAGGCGTCGAGGTGCTGAGCCTGAATTCCATGCAGGCGGTCACCGGCGGCGATATCGATGGGGGAGCGAGCTATCTCTCCCTGATGGAGGAGAACCTCAGGGTACTGGAAGAGGGGCTCTCATCATGATCGAATTCGTCGACGCGGGCATCGGATACCCGCATGCACCCGTGCTGGAGCACGTCTCGCTCGCCATCGCCTCCGGCGACTACGTGGTCATCCATGGCGAGAACGGCTGCGGGAAGTCGACGCTCGTCAAGACGGCGCTCGGCATCGTCAAGCCGCTTTCGGGCGAGGTGCGCAACGCCTTCGCGCCGGCGGAGACCGGATACCTCACACAGCTCAATCCGCTGAGGTTCGACTTCCCCGCCACCTGCTCGGAGATCATCATGTCGGGCATACGGAGCAGGAGGCGTGCTGGCGCTTGCGCCAACGAGCCCGAGGAGTACATGTGGCTCGCGCTCGAGCGCATGGGCATCGAGGACCTGGAGCACGCAGACTACCGCAGGCTTTCCGGAGGACAGCGGCAGCGGGTCCTCATCGCCCGCGCCCTGGTCTCGGCGCAGAGCCTGCTCGTGCTGGACGAGCCGACCAACGAGCTTGATGCGCAGACCACGCAGGCGCTGTTCGCTCTGCTTAGACAGCTCAACGAGGGCGGGCTCACAGTCGTCATGGTGACGCATGACAAGGGCGCGCTGCCGTATGCATCCCGGATGCTCCGCGTGGCCGATGGCGCGGTATCCGAGGATCGAGGTGGGGTGCGATGAACCCGTTCGAGATGCTCCCCGTCTATCTGGGCTACCCATTCGTGCAAGCGGCACTCGTCGTGGGAGTGCTGGTGGCGCTGTGCTGCTCGCTCTTCGGCGTCACCCTGTTGCTCAACCACCAGTCGTTCCTCGGTGATTCGCTCTCGCATGTGGCGTTCGGCGCCATGGCTATCTCCGGCATGCTGCAGCTGACGAACAACCTCGTGCTGACGCTCGTCCTCACCGTTGCGTGCTCCATCCTCCTCATGAAGCGGGGAGGTTCCGGCAACGAGCAGGGCGATTCGTCGCTCGCCATGCTCTCGGTGGGTGCGCTCGCGCTGGGATATCTGCTCATGAACCTGTTCTCCAACTCGGCCAACGTGGCGGGAGACGTGTGCGGCGTGCTCTTCGGATCAACGTCGATCCTCACCCTCACCACCGCCGATGTGGTGCTCAGCCTGGTGCTGGCCTTCGTGGTCATCGCGTTCTTCGTGCTGTTCTACCACAAGATCTTCCTCATCACCTTCGACGAGGAGTACGCCAAGGCGATTGGCCTTCCCGTGGAGGAGGTCGAAACCGCCATGGCGATCATCATGGCCGTCGTCATCGTGGTGTCTATGAACCTCGTGGGGGCGCTGCTCATCACCGCGCTCGTGGTGTTCCCGGCACGCTCTGCCATGCGCATCCACCATAGCTACAAGAGCGTGATGGTCTCATCGAGCATCATCTCGGTCGCCTGCGTGCTCGCGGGCATGCTCGTCGCCATCGTCGTGGGAACGCCCGTCGGAAGCACCATCATCGCGGTCGATGCCGCGGTGTACCTCGTCATCGCCATCATCTGTCACGTGAGGAAGATCTGATGAAGAAGCTGCTTGTCTCGCTTGCCGTTCTCTGCGCGCTCGCAGGTTGCTCGAACGGTGCGGCTGCGCCCGCCGGTTCAGGCGAGGTTACGGAAGCGGACGTCGTCGAGGTGACGGAGGAGGCCGTGGAGAAAGAGCCCGTCGAGCATGTCGACGAGATCGATCTGACATCGATGAGCCCGACGATGCTGTTCGCAGAGGTCGTCAATATGACCAGGACTCCCAAGCAATACGAGGGCGCCACCGTCACCCTGCGCGGCGGCCTCATGATTCTCATGATCGACGAGTCTACGGGCGTGGGCTCGTATTCCTGCTATGTCGAGGATGCGACCAAATGCTGCCAGCGCGGCATCGGCTTCACCATCGACCGACCTCTGGAGGATACCTCCATCTTGGTCGAGGGCAACGAGGTGATCATCAGGGGCACGTTCGAGATCTACGAAGCTGGCGGGCACAATTTCGTGCGCATCGCCGACTGCGACATCTGGCCCGTATAGATGAACCGGCAGGTTGACAAATAACCTGCCCGCTTGTCGGCCCCGTGCTTGTCAACCTGTGAGTGCCGGGCGGATT
>CAMZCV010000034.1 GCA_947305035.1 uncultured Coriobacteriales bacterium
CCTCAAAGTATTCGTCGCGTGCTTTTGCGACCTCGATAACAGCGGTCGCCTGTCCGCGGCCGATGGTGTTCGACACATGGCCATCGAAGCGCAGGTCGCGGCCATAGGAGATGGCAGCCTCTCCAAAACGATCGCGGACAAGGTCGGTGGCAAGCGAGAGCTTGCGCAGGGAAGTGCCCTCTTTGTCGAAAAGGCTTGCCGTTGCAGGCACGTCATCGAAATGCGAGAGGCCTACGCCGATGAGTCGGATGGGTTGCCCTTGAACCCACACCTTGCCCAGCAGGGCAACCGCCTGCGCTCCGAAGACATGCTCATCGTCGGTTGGAGATGACAGCTGCATCTGAGCCGTGTGCTGGCTGGTGGGGGAGTGCTTCACCTTGAGCGTGACCGTGCTTCCCTTGAGCCCCTTCCTGCGCATGCGACGACCCGTCATGGCGGCGATGTGCATGATGGCCTCCTCGATCTCCGTGCGGTCGAACAGGTCGCGCTCGAAGGTGCGCTCGCAGGATACGGATTTAGGGTCGTCCTCCTCGAAGGCGGAGGACACGGGGCTGTTGTCCAACCCGGCGGCACGAAGGCGCATCTTCTCGGCAGAAGATCCGAGCGCCTTGGTTAGCTCGCGTTGATCGGCGCGTGCGAGCTGGCCAAGGGTTTTTATGCCCATGTTGGCGAGGGCCATCTCTGCTGCAGACCCAATGCCGCTCATGGCCCGTATGGGAAGCGGCGCGAGAAACACCTGCTCGGTACCCGGGAACACCACGGTGAGGCCGCGCGGCTTGTCGCGCTCGGAAGCGATCTTTGCGATGCTCTTGCTGGTTCCCAGCCCGATGGAGCAGCTGATGCCGAGCTCGGAGACACGGCTCTGGATGCGCGCGCAGATCTCGTACGGCTCCTCGCGCGAGAAACGACCGGGGGTGATATCGAAGAACGCCTCATCGATGGAGACCTGCTCGACGAGGGGCGTCTCGTCGATGAGGATGGCCATGACCTTGCCGCTCATCTCGCGGTAGCGGGCGAAGTTGCCGCTTGTCCATATGGCGTTGGGGCAGAGACGGGCGGCGGTAGCCGAGGCCATTGCGGAGCGGACGCCGTAGCGTCGGGCTTCGTACGATGCCGTGGAGACGACGCCGCGCTTGGTGGGGGAGCCTCCGACGATGACGGGCAAGCCGCGCCACTCGGGATGGTCGAGCTGCTCGACCGACGCGAAGAACGCATCGAGGTCGAGAAGGCCGATAGCCCTTCCGCTCCAGGTGAACCCGCTGGTCTGTGAGGTGTCTTCGAACATGTGTTCATTATACTGCCATGACCACCAAATAATCAAAATTGACAAACCTCGAGCTTGCGATACGCGTTTTATGTCGTAGAATAGTTTCTTGCTGTATGGCTTGCGGTGCAGCCAACCCCATCATCCGAGGCACCGCCCGTCTAGAGGAGCTTTCATTGGCAGTTAAGATTCGTTTGGCCCGTCATGGTGCAAAGAAGCGTCCGTATTACCGCATCGTCGTCGCCGACTCCCGCATGCCGCGCGATGGCCGTTACATCGAAGAGGTAGGCAAGTACAACCCCGTCGTCTCTCCCAAGGTCATCGACCTCGACCTCGAGAAGATCGACGAGTGGATCGCCAAGGGCGCCAAGCCCTCCGAGCCCGTTGCCGCTCTCATCAAGGTCGCCCGCGAGGGTGCTCCTGCCGTTGAGAAGAAGGCCAAGCTCTCCAAGAAGGCCGCAGCCAAGGCCGCTAAGGCTGCCGAGGAAGCCGACGGCTCTGCCGAGTAACGAGGTACTCCATGGACACACCTGAGACCGTCGAGGTCGATCAGGCTGAATCCGCGATGCCGTCCGACAAGGTTGCCGATCTTGTCGAGTACATCGTCTGTGGACTGGTCGATGACGAGGATGCGGTTACGCTCGATGTCACCGACAGCGCTTCCGGCGCTCTGATCGAGGTCAGCTGCGCAGAGGAGGACGCCGGTAGGATCATCGGCCGTCGCGGCCGCACCATCAAGGCAATCCGCACCTTGGCCCGCGCGCTGGGTCAGCGTGTCGGCACGGAGGTCGAAGTCGAGGTTCTGGGCTAGGATCGCTGTGCGGACTCGTTGGAAGACGATAGCGCGCGTAACCAAGACGCATGCAAAATCAGGGGAGGTCGTGGTCGCAACGGTCCACGGCCTTCCTCCACTATTGGGCGACGGCATGACGGTCGCCCTCATACCCCCTGCGCTTAAAACCGATAGGTTCTTCATGGTTCGCCATGCGAACAGCCGTGAAGGATCGTCCCAGCTCGTCTCGTTTGACGGCGTCGATAGCATCAGCGCCGCGCAGGAGCTCGTCGGGCGTTATGTCCTCGCCCGCATTGAGGATCTTCCCGAGGATATCGACCTGCTCGACAGGGAGTCGCTCATCGGCATGCAGGTGTTCGACGAAGAGCTCGGCTGCCTTGGCACGCTCACCGAGGTGATCGCCGGGCCCGCCCAGGATGTCTTCGTGATCGCCGGCGAGTCCTCCGAGCTGCTCGCTCCCATCATTCCCGAGTTCATCCTCGGTATCGATGACGAGGGCATCCATCTCAGCCTCCCCGAAGGCGCCCTTCTCGAGAGCGAGGAGGACCGCGCGTGAAGACCTACGAGACGCTCTCGGTGTTCCCCGAGTTCTTCGAACCCTACATGTCCTCGTCTATCATGGGTCGCGCCAGGTCACGCAACCTCTTCTCGTTTTCCGCGTACAACCTGCGCGATTGGACGCATGACCGCCACAACACGGTCGACGATGCCCCCTTCGGAGGCGGCCAGGGCATGCTCATGAAGCCCGAGCCCATCTTCGAGGCGGTTGAGGACATCCAAACACGCTCAGATACTCCCGCGCACGTTGTGTTCTTCTCGCCCGTCGGTGCACCGTTCACCCAAAGGACTGCGGAGCGCCTTTCCCAAGAGGACCGCATCCTCTTCGTATGCGGACGCTATGAGGGGATGGACGAGCGGGTCTATACCCTTGCCGACGAGGTCATCTCTCTGGGCGATTTCGTGCTCACGGGCGGCGAGCTGCCCGCGCTGTGCGTCATCGATGCACTCGTGCGGCTCATCCCAGGCGCCCTCGGAGACGAGATGAGCGCCCGCGACGAGTCGTTCTCGGAAGGGCTGCTCGAATACGAGCAGTACACGCGCCCCGCCATCTTCCGAGGCATGGCCGTTCCCGACGTCCTGCTCTCGGGCGACCATAAGGCGGTCGACGAATGGCGGCTCGCCTCGGCCATCGAGCGCACCAAGCGCTTCAGGCCCGACCTATACCAGGCATATCTCGAAGGAGGAGACCATGGCCAGGCCAGCACATCTCAAAGATGAACTCGCTTCGGTGGATAAATCGATCTCCGCTTTCGAAGATGAGAACCGCGGCTCGAGCTTCCTCATCACGCTGCTTCTCGCGGTAGCGCTCACGCTCCTCGTGCGCATCTTCGTCATCGATTCCTACGAGATACCAACCGGCTCCATGGAGCAGACCATCAAGGTGGGCGATCGCGTCATCGGCGAGAAGATCTCCTACCGTTTCCGCGACCCTCGTCCCGGCGAGATCGTCACGTTCTACCGTGAGCAGAACGGCGAGAGGAGCATCCTCATCAAGCGCGTCGTTGCAACCGAAGGCCAGGTCATCGACCTGCGCGATGGCGTCGTCTACGTTGACGGAGTGGCCATCGATGAGCCCTACACGATGGGACTCCCCACGTATCCGCTGCAGGCTGACGATCCGTCCATCGTCTATCCCTACACGGTTCCCGAGGGCTATATCTCGGACATGGGCGATAACCGCGTGAATTCGCGCGACTCACGCGCCATCGGCCCCGTCCCCGTTGAAGATGTCAATTCCCACGCGGTGATCATATTCTGGCCTCCCGAGGATATTGCTACGATATAGAGATGGTTTTCAATCAAGCGATGAAAGGCACGTTCATGAATCCTGATGTACTGACGTTCCAAGACATGATCTTGGCGCTGGAGAAGTACTGGGCATCCCAGGGATGCACGGTCATGCAGCCCTACGACTCCGAGGTGGGCGCGGGCACGTTCCATACCGCCACCACGCTCCGCAGCCTCGGCCCCGCCGCGTGGCGCACCTGCTATCCGCAGCCCTGCCGTCGTCCTGCCGACGGACGTTACGGCGAGAACCCCAACCGCATGCAGCACTATTACCAGTTCCAGGTCATCCTCAAGCCGTGCCCTCAGGATTCCCAGGACCTCTACCTCGGATCGCTCGCCGCTATCGGCCTCGACCCCGCAGAGCATGATGTCCGTTTCGTGGAGGACGACTGGGAGAGCCCCACGCTCGGCGCCTGGGGCCTCGGTTGGGAGGTCTGGCTCGACGGCATGGAGGTAACCCAGTACACCTACTTCCAGCAGGTGGGCGGTATCGAGGTCGATCCCGTTCCCGTGGAGATCACCTACGGCCTCGAGCGAATCGCCATGTACATCCAGGGCGTCGACTCCGTTTTCGACCTTATCTGGTCGTATCTTCCCGACGGCACGCCCATGACCTACGGCGATGTGTTCCTCGAGAACGAGCGCGAGTTCTCCGCCTACAACTTCGAGATCGCCAACATCGAGATGATGCGCGCCAAGTTCGACGATTACGAGGCCGAGTGCCATGCCTGCCTCGACGCCAAGCTCCCGCTTCCGGCGTATGACTGCGTCATGAAGTGCAGCCATGCATTCAACCTGCTCGATTCCCGCGGCGCCATCTCCGCCACGGAGCGCGCAAACTACATCCTGCGCGTCCGCACAATCGCCAAGGCCTGCTGCGAGGCCTATCTGGAGCTGGTCGCTTCCCGAGCCGGCGCCAAGAAGGGGGAGGTGGCATAGATGGCCGAGACACGTGATTTCCTGCTTGAGATCGGCACCGAGGAGATGCCCTCGTCTCCGCTCATGAAGGCCCAGGAGCAGCTGGGCAAGCTCGTTTCCCGCGGCCTCGACGAGGCGGGGCTCGCCCACGGCAGCCTCAGGACGCTCTCCACGCCGCGACGCCTCGCCGTCATCGTCGAGAATTGCGCAACCGCAACCGATGAGGTCCATGAGGCCGTCCGCGGTCCCAAGTCGCAGATTGCCTTCGATGCAAACGGCAATCCCACCAAGGCTGCCGAGGGTTTCGCGCGCAAGAACGGCACCACGGCCGATGCGCTCGTGCGCCGAGTCGAGGCCGACGGCAATGAGTATGTGTTCGCTGAGCGCTGGATTCCCTCGGTGAGCGCCATCGAGCTTCTCTCGAAGCTCTGCGAGCAGACCATCGCCTCCATCCAGTGGCCAAACTACCGCAGCCAACGGTGGGGGAGCGAGCATCAGACCTTCGTGCGCCCCATCCGTTGGATCTGCGCGCTGCTCGGAAGCGATGTCATTCCCGTCTCCTTCGCCGACGTCGTGAGCGGTAATACCACCCGCGGCCACCGCGTCCTCGCACCCGGATGCCATCTCGTCCAAGACCCCGCATCCTACGAGCAGGTTCTTGAGAGCGCGTTCGTGTTGGGCGAGAAGCGCCGCACCGAGGTTATCCGCCAGGGCATCACCGAGGTCGAGGCCGAGCGCGGCGGCGCGCATGTCGACACCCCCAAGGGCGTGTTCGACGAGGTCGTCAACCTCTGCGAGTGGCCCACGGTGGTCATCGGGTCCTTCGATGAGGAGTTCCTCGCCGTTCCCCATGAGATCATCGTCGAGGCGATGCTCAAGCATCAGCGCTATTTCCCCATCTACGCTCCCGATGGCTCGCTCACGCGCGAGTTCGTCATCGTCTCCAACGCAAATCCCGCCGTCAACGACACGGTTCGCGCAGGCAACGAGCGCGTGGTGAGGCCCCGCCTCGACGACGCCAAGTTCTTCTACGACGAGGATCTCAAGGTTGGTCTCGACGCGTTCCGCGAGCGTCTTTCGCAGGTCGTCTTCCAGAAGAGCCTCGGAACCGTGCTCCAGAAGTCCGAGCGCATGGAGGTGCTCGCCCGCGAGGTTGCCGCCCAGGCTTCCGCCGATCCCGAGACCGCATCCCTTGCCGCCCGCGCCGCCCATCTCGCAAAGGCAGACCTCGTCTCGCAGGCTGTCGTCGAGTTCACGAGCCAGCAGGGCATCATGGGCGGGTATTACGCCGCCGCCCAGGGAGAGCCCGCTGTCGTGTCCGAGGCGATCGCCCAGCATTACCGCCCCCGCTTCGCAGGCGACGCCACCCCCGACACCGTTGTCGGAAAGGCCGTGGCCGTCGCAGATAAGCTCGACACCGTCTGCGGCATCTTCGCCATCGACGAGCCGCCCACTGGCTCCTCCGATCCGTATGCGGTCCGCCGTTCCGCAATCGGCGTCATCGCCATGCTCCGCGAGATTCCCCAGACGGCGCTCAGGGAGCTTATCGACGTTTCGCTGCGCTCCTATGCCGAGCAGGGTATCGCCTTCGATCTCGAGGCTACCGCCGCCAAGGTTGCCGCATTCTTCGCTGGCAGGCTCTCCGGCATCGCACGCGATGAGGGTATCTCGCCCGACACCATCGAGGCCGTCTCCGCCGTCGGCGTCATCGACCCCGACGAGTTCCTCCGCCGCGCACGCGCCCTTGAGGATGCCCGTGCGCATGCACCCGAGCTGTTCGACGATCTCGCCACCGCCTATTCCCGTGCCGCGCACCTCGCCGACGCTTCCCTCGGCACCGAGCTCGACGAAACGGTTCTCGGTGAGGCTGAACGTGCGCTCCTCTCCGCTTGCGAAGATGGTGCGAAGAAGGTTGCCGAAGCGCTCGGTTCGGGCGATTTCGACGCCGCCTGCGTTGCTCTCGCCGAATTGAGAGAGCCAATCGACCGTTTCTTTGATGACGTGATGGTCATGGACGAGGACACTGTAGTAAGAGAGAACCGTCTGCGGCTTCTCAACAGGTTCACGGGCGTGTTCGCCGGCGTAGCGGATATCGGGTGCCTGTCGAAGAAGTAGAATGGACGTGCCGCGCGGCACCGAAGGAAGGATGAGCCATGTCTGGTCAGCTCGATGATATCTTTGCCCACATCAAGCCGGTCCTCTATATCCTTTCGGACTCAAGCGGCGAGACGGCGAACGCCGTCGTCTGCGCTGCCGCCGCTCAGTTCCCCGATGACTCCATCCAGATCGTGCGGGTTTCCAACATCAAGGATCTCGAGACGGTGAGCGAGTACTTCGACGAGAACTACATCCCCGGGTCCGCCTGCGCCGTCTTCCACACGTTCGCCGACGGCGTCCTTCGCCGCGAGATCCGCCGCGAGCTCGACTTCCGCGGCATCCCCTCGATCGACCTGCTCGGCCCTGCCGTCACGGTCATCTCCACACTCACCGGAGAGGCTCCCTCGCACGAAGTTGGCGCCCTGTACCGCAGGAAATAGTGGAGGGGAAGCGTAAACATTCGCTTTGCGTACTCATTCAATTCAATTGAGGGTCCCGAGAGGGGCCCTCATGCTTTAGAATGTCACTGATGGAGACGCACAGCGCCTCCATGTGTCATGCCCGTTAATCGTGTTTGATGTTAGAAAAGGGAGAAACTATGGCAGAAAAACACGTCTATCGTTTCGGCTTCGACGAGAACGGCAACAACGTAACCGAGGTTGCCGGCGCCACCGTCAACGAG
This sequence comes from uncultured Coriobacteriales bacterium, assembly GCA_947305035.1. Taxonomy (GTDB): domain Bacteria; phylum Actinomycetota; class Coriobacteriia; order Coriobacteriales; family Atopobiaceae; genus RUG721. The sequence goes on from CAMZCV010000034.1 coordinate 7,603, forward strand.
GCCAAGTGGATCACGGGCGGCAAGGGCGCCAACCTTGCCGAGATGGCCAACATCGGCCTTCCCGTCCCCTCCGGCTTCACCATCACCTGCCAGACCTGCGTTGCCTACTCCAGCGCCGGCAACGTGTGGCCCGAGGGCGTTCTCGACGAGATCGACGAGTACCGCAAGGACCTCGAGAAGCGCATGGGCAAGAAGCTCGGCGACGCCGACGACCCGCTGCTCGTCTCCGTCCGCTCCGGCGCTCCGTTCTCCATGCCCGGCATGATGGACACCGTCCTCAACCTCGGCCTCAACGATGACTCCGTCCAGGGCCTCATCAAGCAGACCGGCAACGCCCGCTTCGCGTACGACTCCTACCGTCGTTTCGTCCAGATGTTCTCTGACGTCGTCATGGGCGTCTCCGGCCAGCTCTTCGAGGATGCCATCTCCGCCAAGAAGGCCGAGAAGGGCGTCAAGCTCGACACCGAGCTCGATGCCGACGACCTCAAGGACCTCGTCGCCACCTTCAAGCAGATCTTCTCTGAGAACGTCGACGTTGAGAAGTATCCCGAGGTCAACGAGGGCGGCAAGGCCGTCTTCCCGCACGACCCGCTGCTCCAGCTCCGTCTTGCCGAGCAGGCCGTCTTCGGTTCCTGGAACACCGACCGCGCCATCCTCTACCGCAAGCAGAACAAGATCGACGATAGCCTCGGCACCGCCGTCAACGTCCAGGTGATGGCCTTCGGCAACAAGGGCAACACCTCCGCCACCGGCGTCGCCTTCACCCGCAACCCCGCTGACGGCACCAACGAGCGCTACGGCGACTACCTGGTCAACGCCCAGGGCGAGGACGTCGTGGCCGGCATCCGCAACACCGAGCCCATCGCCAAGCTCCCCACCGAGCCCGGCCTGGAGGAGGCTGGCAAGCAGCTCTTCCACGTCTTCGAGATCCTCGAGGACCACTACGCCGACATGATGGACCTCGAGTTCACCATCGAGCAGGGCAAGCTCT
>CAMZCV010000035.1 GCA_947305035.1 uncultured Coriobacteriales bacterium
GCTCGACCTCGCGGTCGCGGCCGATGACCGGGTCGAGCTTGCCGTCGGCGGCGAGCTTGGTGAGGTTGCGGCCGTAGGTCTCGAGCATGGAGCTCTCCTCCTGCGCACCGGGCTGCTGGAAGCCGAACAGGCCGGATTCGTTGCGCATTCCCGCACCCACAGGACCCTGCTCAGAGCCCTTGTTCTTGTCGATGAGCTCGTTGACGGCGTTGCGCACGGCGTCGCCCGAGACGCCCAGGGCGCGCAGCGCGTCCATGGCGCGGCCGTTGCCCTCGGCGACGATGCCCAGCAGCAGGTGCTCGGTGGCGATATAGGTTTGCCCGTGGGTCATGGTCTCGCGGTAGGCACCCTCGAGCACGCGCTTGGCGCGCGGCGTGAAGGGGATGTGGCCGCCGGGGACGGGCTCGGTCTCCTCGGTGGAGAGCTCCTTGATGGTGTGCAAGGTCTCCTCATAGGTGACGTCGAGCTTGGCAAGCGCCTGGGCGGCGATGCCCTCCCCCTCCTTGATGAGGGCGAGCAGCAGGTGGCCGGTGCCCACGTACATCTGGCCGAGGCTGCGCGCCTCGTCCTGCGCGATGCTCATGACCTTGCGGGCTTTATCGGTGAACTTTTCGAACATGCAGCTATCTCCTTGAAAACACAACGTGCGGGCAGTGCCCGCTGGGTAGTCCCTCCATGTGTACCCACAAACCCGCTGGGGATTTCATGTGGGATGATGGGCGCAGCTTGCCCCGTTCCATTATGGTTCGGCAAGCGACCTGTTGCCATCATCCCAAATTCAAGGCGCTCTGTATACGGTCGAGATCCCAGATTTCCGTTCCGTTCACCTTGGCGAGCACCCCCATGGTGTTGTCGGGCCTGTACGCCACATAGCAGTCGGCGGATTCGATTCCCTCGCGCGCGAGCAGGGAGGATTCGAGTGCGGCCAGATTGACGAATTCGCGTTCACTCAGCCCTTCGACCAAAATGGTGCGGTCGCTCGATTGGAGGAGATCCACTTCGCCATGGACAAGGACGCGTGCCGAATGACCCGTATCCAACCACGTATGGCCATCGAAACTCGAGGAGATGCTCCCCAGCCGCCGATCGGCTGTTCAAGCTCCCCGCCATTCGCAACCCGGGCGTAAGTACGGTTATAAAAAAAATTACTCGATTATGGGCATGCCGCCAGTTATCTGCAGAAGGGCAACGCCATTGCGCTTTTCGGGTTTTGCGCGTACTCGCGGAGGCGGCCGAGCATGTTCGGCAGAGCGCACGGCTGACTCTCGTTGCGGCTCATACGGCGCAACCATAGGCAAGTCATCGAATTATCCTTATAATGAATACTGCTTTTCTAACAAATGCACCTTAAACAGCTAGCGAGGTATCTTGAGATGACACAGAGCAAGTCCATCCATACCCTTTTCGCACTGCTTCTGTCGCTTACGGTCGCCGTATCCTTGGGTTTTGGCGCGACGATCGCGTACGCAAGCCCAGCTGGCAGCTTCGATGTCACGGGAGACGGCGACTTCTCGTACGCCGATGGCATTCTCACCATCAGCGGCGGCAGCGTCACGGTATCCATGGCGGATGACGCGGATACCACCTCCGACCGCATTGTCATCGCCGGTGACGCAACGGTCACCCTCAGCGACGTGGCAATCAGCGCGGTGAGCGGGCAGGCGCTCAAGGTGAACCCCGGCGTGACCGCCACCGTGCTGCTCTCCGGCGAGAACAGCCTTACGGGAGGCAACGGCCATGCGGCCGTCGAGCCTGCCTGGGAGAAGAGCGGCGACACGGTTACGATGGCGAGCCTCACAATCGGAGGCTCCGGATCCCTCACCGCCACAGGCGGTTCGAATTCCGCAGGTATCGGCGGCAGCAAATCGGTCAATGGCGTATACGGAAACATCACCATCGCCGACGATGCGGGCACCATCAACGCCTATGGATCAGGCGGGGCGGCAGGTATCGGCTCTTCCGATAACCCCGCGAACGGCACGTCGTCCGGCTCGTACAAGTACATCACCGACCGCTGGGGAACCATCACCATCAACGGCGGAACCATAACCGCAAGCGCCCCCGGACAAGGCGCGGGAATCGGCGGCGGAAACCACTCCGATTCCGGCGAGATCGTCATCAACGGGGGAACGGTCTCTGCAGATGGCCATACGGGCATCGGCTGCGGGTACGGCAGCAGCAAGCCGGACAACAGCGGCAAAAAGGGCCCGGGCTACTACTTTGCCGACGTCACCATCACGGGCGGCAACGTCACGGCAACCGCGCATGATGGAGGATCCACCAACGACTCCGGCGCCGGTATCGGCGGCGGAGAGTACTCCGATGCCAAGGTCACCATCTCCGGCGGCACCGTCCATGCGTACGGAGGCGACGCCTCGAGCAGCTACCACCACGGCGGTGCAGGAATTGGCGGCGGCTATATGGGCCACAGCGAAGTCACCATCACGGGCGGCACGGTGGTCGCCGAAGGCGGCGATGCGGCAGCTGGCATCGGCAGCGGCGCAACTCCCAACAACAATCCGAATCGTGGCTCCAGCAAGCGTAGCGGCGAAACGACCTACGAGGGCACCGTGGTCACCATTTCCGGCGGCGACGTCACGGCAACGGGTGGCCCGAAGGGCGGTGCAGGCATCGGCGGCGGTGTAGGTGCCGACACCGTTTCGGTAAGCATTTCCGGCGGCGCGGTCAGGGCCTATGGTGCAGCATCGAGCGAAGGCGAGATGCGCGGCGGAGCGGGTATCGGGTCCGGCTATTCGGGTCTCACGAGCGAAGACAATGCGAAGTACTTCGTCGAAACGGATACAGGCGTCTCCATCACAGGCGGGAACGTGCTGGCAGTTGGCGGTTGGGGCGCAGCAGGCATAGGCTCCGGCGCCGAGAACCCCATGGCGAGCACGATCGCCATCGATGCGTCCAACGCCGAGATCGAGGCCTATTCCGACGGCACCAAATTCGCCATCGACACCCGCATCCTGAGAGAAGATGGCGAAACCGAGAGCCGCGATGACGAGGGTCTCAGCGTAACGGGCGATATCCTCCAGGGAACCTTCGTGCACGCAGGGCAGATCGGCGGATACGAGCAGGATCCCGAGGGCCTTTCGAGCATCATCGTCACCAACGATGCGACCTCAAAGAGCAAGGATCTGACCAACATGCCCGATGGGTACCGCAGCTTCGCGACGACCGTGGACAGCGCCGGATCCTACACCGTCTACACCGACGATTCCGATATCGGCAACGGCGAGGGGCGCTACTTCAGCCTCTGCAGCCGCGATGAGTGGGCCGAGGAGTACGTTGAGAAGGTCGGGGTGAAGTACGAGGTGACCACCGACGCGCTGTCGGACAACTTCTACCTGTTCCCGGTCAAGAGCATCATCGTGAGCAAGTCGGTCATCGCGGACGAAGGCCTCGACGCCTCCGCCATCAACGTCACGCTGTTCTTCGCCGTGCAGAGCAAGACCACGGGCGAATTCCTCATGAACGACGACGGCTCGATTTGGATGGAATCCATCGAGGTGGTGGATGGCGAACCCCAGGGACGGGCGTTCTTCTCCGATGTTGTCGACGATTCCTACGATATCTGGGAGATGGATGGGAACGGCGCCAAGCTCGAGGAGGGAGCTGCGTTCGATGCGGTAACGGTGAAGCGCATCGAGACGCAGCACGGCGATTCGTCCGACAACAACGCCCAGATCGACGACACCATCTGGACCGATAGGGTAACGGTCCTGAACACGTTCGTGCCAACCGATCCGCCCGACGAACCAGATGATCCGGACACTCCGGACACGCCCGATGAACCGGATAAGCCGGACACTCCGGACACGCCCGATGAACCGGATAAGCCGGACACGCCGGACGAGCCGAGCACCCCCGACAAGCCGGACACGCCGGATAAGCCCGAGGTGGTTCCCGAGCCCGCTCCACAACCTGAGGCAAAGCCGGCACCGCTTCCCCGCACCGGGGATGAATCGGATTCCCCGGCTTCCGCCTTGCTGCTGGCGATGCTCGGCGCGGCTATGATGCTCGCTGCAAGGCCAAGGCGTCGCCAGGACTAAGCCCCGGAACGCGATTCGAAGAGAAGGCCCCGCGAGGTCTTCTGCGCCGATCATCCATGCAATCGGTGCAGAACCTCACGGGGCCGTTGCTTACCGTCATCCCCTTGAGGGATGCGAACTAGTACAGCTTGGCTCCCGCGGGGATGGCATCGTCGAGCATGAGGAAGTTCAGAGCCTCCTTGCCGTTCTCCTTATGGATGGCGGAGATGAGCATGCCGTTGCTCTCGATACCCATGAACGAACGCGGGGGCAGGTTGACGATGGCCACTGCCGTCTTGCCAACGAGCTGCGCGGCGCTGTAGTAGTCCTTGATGCCCGAGAGAATGATGCGGTCGGTGCCCGTGCCATCGTCGAGCGTGAACTTGAGGAGGTGCTTGCTCTTGGGAATCTCCTCGCAGTTCTTGATCTTGACCACGCGGAAGTCGGACTTGGCGAAGGTGTTGAAGTCAACCTGGTCGACGAAGAGCGGCTCGATGTAGATGCCCTCCTGCGGAATCTGCGGGGCCTCGGGCTCCTCGGCGGGCGCGTCCGCCTCGTCTGCCTTGGCGTAGATATCGCCCACGGGCGCGATGCCCTTCATGGCCTCGAGCGTTGCGGAGAAGAGCTCATCGAGCTCGATGCCCAGCAGCTCGGCACCCTTGGTGATGATGTCGCGGTCGCAGCCGGCGGCGAAGGCCTTGGTCTTGAACTTCTTCTTGAGCGACTTGACCTCCATGTCGGTGACGCTGCCGCTGGGGCGCATCTTGGCGACTGCCTGGATGAGCCCGGAGAGCTCGTCCACCGCGTAGAGCCACTTCTCCATGGTGGCCTCGGGCTTGGGCAGCTCGGGGTTGTGGTCGGAGTTGTGCGTCTGGATGGCATGGATGAGCTCGGGCGTGCCGCCCGCCTCGGCGATGATCTCGCCAGCCTTGACGGTGTGGGCCACCGCATCCTGGAACTTCTCCCAGTCGAGGTCGTGGAGCAGGCCCACCTGGCCCCAGAACTCAACGTTCTCGGGATCTTCCTTTGCTGCGAACCAGCGCATGAGGCCCTCGAGGGTCTCGGCATGGGCGATATGGAACGGATCCTCGTTGTACTGCTTGAGGAGCGCCACCGCCTGCTTGCGGGTGAGGCCGGTCTTGAGGCCGCCATCCTGGACGGTGGCGCGCCTGATGCCCGCCTCGGGCTTCATGTGCGGGAAGATGAGGACGTCGCGGATGGACGCCTGGTCGCAGAAGAGCATGACCATGCGGTCGATGCCGTAGCCGATGCCGCCCGCGGGGGGCATGCCGTACTCGAGCGCGCGGATGTAATCGGCGTCGTACTCCATGGCCTCCTCGTCGCCGGCCTCCTTGGCGGCAACCTGGGCGAGGAAGCGGCCCTCCTGGTCGACGGGGTCGTTGAGCTCGGAGAACGCGTTGGCATACTCGTGGCCGGCGATGATGAGCTCGAAGCGGTCGGTGAGGCGCGGGTCGTCATCCTTGCGCTTGGAGAGCGGCGAGACCTCCACGGGATAGTCGCACACGAAGGTGGGGTTGACGATGCTCTTCTCGCCCAGCTCGTCGTAGAGCTCGAAGAGGAGCTTGCCGGCACCCCAGCTGGCGTCCCACTCGATCTCATGCTCGTCGCACAGGGCGCGGAGCTCCTCGACGGGCGTGTCGATGGTGAGGGTGCGACCGCAGACCTCGCTCGCGATCTCGGCGATGCTGGCGGAGCGCCAGGGGCTCGCGAGGCTGATCTGCTGGCCCTGGTACTCGATGATGTCGCCCTTGCCCACAACGGCAGCGCAGTTCTGGAAGAGCTTCTCGGTGAGCTGCTTCATGCCGTCGAGGTCGGAGTAGGCGCAGTACGCCTCCATGGAGGTGAACTCGGGGTTGTGGGTGAGGTCCATACCCTCGTTGCGGAACTGGCGGCCGATCTCGAAGACGCGCTCCATGCCGCCCACGATGCAGCGCTTGAGGTGCAGCTCTGTGGCGATGCGCAGGTAGCACTCCTGGTCGAGCGCGTTGAAGTGCGTGGTGAAGGGACGTGCGTTGGCGCCGCCGAGCGTCTCCTGCAGGATGGGCGTCTCGACCTCGATGTAGCCCTGGCTCTCCATGAAACGCCTGATGGCGGAGACGATCTTGGAACGGTTGACGAGGGTCTCCTTGACCTCGGGGTTCATGATCATGTCGACGTAGCGCTGACGGTAGCGCACCTCGCGGTCGGAGAGGCCGTGGAACTTCTCGGGAAGCGGGCGGACCGACTTGGAGAGCAGCGTGAGCTCGTGCACCATGACGGAGAGCTGGCCGCGGTTGGTGCGGGTGACCATGCCCGAGGCCTGCACGATGTCGCCGGCGTCGATGCTGTCGAGCAGCGTCCAGCTTGCCTGGTCCATGACGTCGATCTTGCAGAAGAGCTGGATGGTGCCGGTGACGTCCTGGCAGTCAACGAAGGCGAGCTTGCCATGGCGGCGGAAGGCCCTCACGCGGCCGCCCACGCAAACCGTGGTGTTCTCGGGGTCGGACTGGCCGTTCTCAAGCGCGCCGAAACGCTCCTCGATCTGGCCGACCTGCCAGGTGACGTTGCTCTTGATGGGGTACGGGTTGATACCCGCGTCGATAAGCGCCTGGCGGCGGTTGAGGCGCGTGGTGCGCTCGTCGACATGCTGCGTGCTCGTGGTGGCCTCTGCCATGGTTGCTCCTTAGAAATACCTACGCCCCGCGCTGCTTTCCGCAGTCACGGGGCGCTGTCGTTGAAGTGCGCGAATGACTAGCGGGTGATCCCGACGATGGTGTACTTCTTGGTCTTGCCCGAGGGAGTGACGAACTCCACCTCTTCGCCCTTCTTGCGGCCGATGAGAGCGGAGCCGGCGGGCGACTCGTTGGAGATCTTGTGCTCGAGCGAGTTGGTCTCGGTGGTGCCGACGATGGTGAAGCTGGTGCGCTTGCCCTTGGCGTCCTCGAGCTCGACGGTGCAGCCGATGGAGATCTTCACGCTGCGGCTCTTGGAGGTGTCGACCACCTTGGCCACCGAGAGGATCTGGCGGATCTCGGCGATGCGGGCTGCGTTCTTGGCCTGCTCCTCCTTGGCGGCGTCATACTCGGCGTTCTCGGAGAGGTCGCCGAAGCCACGGGCCTCCTGGATGCGCTGGATGATCTCGGCATCCTTCTCGCCCTCGCGGTAGGACAGCTCGTCGACGAGCTTCTGACGGCCTTCGGGAGTGAGGTGAATCTCTTTGATGTTATCCATGCTCTAGCCTTTTGCTTGATCTAGCTGGTCTACTCGGCGGTCGTCTTCTTAGCAGCGGCCTTCTTCTTGGGTGCGGGAGCGGGCTCGGGCTCGTCCTCTTCGATGTCGGCGTCATCCTCGTCGTACTCGTACTCGACGTCGGCCTCTTCCTCCTCGACGACGGCCTTCTTGGCCTTCTTCTTAGCAGGCTTCTCCTCCTCGGCCTCTTCCTCGTCGTCCTCTTCCATGCCCTCGCGGACATTCTTGACGGTCTGGCCAAGGCTCTTGCCGAGCTTGGGAAGGTTCTTCGGCCCGAAGATAACCAGAACGACGATCAGGATGACGATCAATTCCATGGGGCCCATACCAAGTAGCATATCGATCCTCCTAAAGAACCGGGTGATGGCACTGTTGCGCGAAAATACCGCACAGGACAGTATAGCCAAAAATGCACGTCATTCACAATCTCAACGTGCAAACCATTACCATAGTTCTGGTATTCCCCATCGAAGGGATATATTTCGTGCCAACTTGGGCTGTTATCGCCATCGTTCTCTCCCTCATCGTGTCGGCCGTGTTCTGGTCGCTGCCCTGGCTTCTGAAGCTCCGCGGCGTGGAGATGAGGCGCCATTCGCTGTTCGGCACGGTGCTCGTGTTCGAGCACGCAGATGAGGACGGGACGCCGGTGAGGCTGCTCAACGTCAACGGGACGTTCCAGTCGGCGACATACCTCTCCGACGCGCTGTGGAGCGAGCTCGTGTGCGAATACCATCGCACGATGGCAGACGTCATCAGCGAACAGGGGCATGTGCGCAGCGTGCTCATCATCGGAGGGGGCGGCTATTCGCTTCCCAAATACCTCGTCACGCACACCAAGCGCATGCGGGTGACCGCCGTCGAGATCGACCCGCGCATCACGCAGGTGGCGCGCGAGCGGTTCTTCCTCGACCGTGCGGAGGAGCTTGCGGAGGGCCGCCTCGAACTTGTGAACGAGGACGGCTGGAAGTACCTGCGCGAATGCGGGCGAAGCTTCGACGTCATCGTCAACGACGCATTCTCGGGGTCGCGCCCGCTCGGAGCGCTGGGAAACGCGGAGGGTGCGGCGCTCATCCGCGAGCACCTCACCGAGCGGGGCATGTATCTGGCCAATGTGCGCACGCCGCTGGAGGGCGCCAAGGCGCGCCCGCTCAACGAGGTGAGGTCTGCATTCGAGCAGATATTCGGCTCGGTGGAGGTTGTTCCCGAGCGGCCCGGCGAGCCCACGGTGCTAGCGAACAACGTGATAGTTGCACGGA
>CAMZCV010000036.1 GCA_947305035.1 uncultured Coriobacteriales bacterium
TCTCGCTCAAGGGAATCGCCGCGTCCATCGCCGAAGGCGGCCTGCTCAACCGCTGACGCTCTACGGCGGGCAAGCGCCCGCTCCCCATGTGCTACGCAGATTGCACCCAACCTGAGGAGGCCACCATGGCGAACATCATCGATTACGTGCGCGAGAACACCGACTCCTTCTCCGAGCGCGCCCTCAACCGGGTCGACAGCCTCATCTTCTCGTGGCTCGCCTACGTGCGCTATCCCGAGGATTCGCCCGTGCGCACCAAGGAGGGGCAGACCCTCTACGAGACCTTCGGTTTCGGCGATCTTCTCGGCATGGTTGCTCCCATGCACGACCCGCGCCAAACCGAGGAGCTGCTCGAGGCGGTCGCCGCGAGCCCGCGCTTCAAGGACGTCATCGCGTGCCTCCAAGGCCGAGGAGCAGCAGTTCTCCGCGATCTGCTTCAGGCTCCCCGGCGATAAGGGCACCTACGTCGCCTACCGCGGCACCGACAACACGCTGATCGGCTGGAAGGAAGACTTCAACATGGCCTTCTCCGCAGCCGTGCCCGCGCAGATCACCGCCGGCGGCTACCTTCTGCTCGCGGCTGAGCAGTTCAAGGGCGACCTGTGGGTGGGAGGCCATTCCAAGGGCGGCAACCTCGCCGTCTACGCCGTCCTCAAGGCCGACGACTTCACGCGCCTGCGCGTCGAGAAGTGCTTCTCGCACGACGGCCCCGGCCTCAACGAGGCCAGCACCTCCGATCCCGCTTGGGCAGCCACCGCCGCACTCGTCGACAAGACCATCCCCGAGGAGTCCATCATCGGCCTCATCTTCGAGGGCCGCGAGATCACGCCCGTCATCGTGCGCAGCACCAACCCGGGCCTTCTGCAGCACGCGCCCTTCTCGTGGGAGATCGAGGGTCTCGACTTCGACATCCAGCGCGCCGTCTCCTACGACTCCTACAAGACGGGCAAACGCCTCAATGCATGGCTCAAGACCATGGACGAGGCCGGTCGCGAGCGCTTCGTCACCATCCTCTACAAGCTTGCCGAGTCGACTGGCGAGGTTACCTTCTCGGGTCTTACCGACAGCGTGAAGAACGGCTCGCTCTCGCTCATGCTCCAGAAGCTCGACAACATGTCCGCCGATGACAAGAAGTTCTTCACGGATGCGCTCTCCGACCTCGTGGCCACCATCCTTCTGGGGCCGGCGCCCAAGAAGGCCGAGACGGCTGCGGAGAAGGTTGCCGCTGCGGGCGAGAAGATCGACGACGCCACGGCTCGTTTCAACGACCGCCTCGCCCAGATCGAGCGCCTCGCCGGCCTGTAACCGCACGGAGGGCAGGCCCATAAGAGGGGTTTCTGAGCCGCTCTGCAGCCAAGCTCGCACGAAGTCGGTAGCTCAGTGACGCGCATTTTGGAATGACGCGCCGTCTACCTGCATGTTCGTAAAAGGCATACTCGGAGATTAGGCATTTTGCTACCGACTTCGTGATGGTCATTACCGACTTCGTGGCGGGCAAGGCGACAATCCCCTCGCTCTGTCCCTGCAGATCATCCCGATGGTAGCGAGTCCAGACTCTCTCAGGCAAGAATGGGTTCCGAGCCTTTATGCTCAGTCGGATCGGCTGTATTCCACGAAGTCTGCAGGTACCGTCACGAAGTCGGTAGCAAATCAGCGGTTTCCTGTGTATGCCTTTTGAAAAACTGCAGCTAGATGGCTTGGCGGTAGTGCTCTGAGCGTGGACTGGTTACCGACTTCGTGAAGGCTGATGAGCGAAGTGCCTATAACAGCGAGATGATTGCCTCGGCGGCGCGGATACCGTCGGCGGCCGCGCTCATGATGCCGCCCGCGTATCCCGCACCCTCGCCCACGGGAATAAGACCCGTGCAGCCCACGCTCTCGAGGTTCTCCCCGCGCGTGATGCGCACGGGCGAGCTCGAGCGCGTCTCCACGCCCGTGAGCAGGGCATCAGCCGCATCGTATCCCGCCAGCTTGCGTCCGAGCAGGGGCAGGGCTGTGCGTAGCGACGCGAGGATGTAATCGGGCAGGCACCCATCGAGCGTGCCCCAGGCAACACCGCGCGGATAGGTGGGCTGGACACGACCAGGGCCCGTTGAGGGAACGTGCGCGAGAAAATCCCCCACAAGCTGCGCTGGAGCTGCAAATGCCCCGCCGCCCGCCTCGAAGGCGGCTCGTTCGCAGGAGCGCTGCAGCTCGATGCCGGCGAGCACGTCGTCGCCGGGCAGGTCCTCGGGGAAGACGTTCGCGAGCAGCCCCGCATTGGCGTTGGTGCCGGCGCGCCCGGAATAGCTCATGCCGTTCGTGCAGACGCCGCCCGGCTCGCTCGCAGCGGAAACCACGTAGCCCCCGGGGCACATGCAGAAGCTGAACACGCCGCGTCCGTTGTCAAGATGGCAGGAGAGCTTGTAGGGGGCTGCTCCCAGCAGCGGATTGCCCGCTGAGGCGCCATAGAGCGCACGGTCGATATCTGCCTGCAGATGCTCGATGCGCACGCCCATCGCGAAGGTCTTGCGCTCGAGCGCGACGCCTTGCTGGGCGAGCATGCCGTAGACATCGCGTGCGGAATGGCCGGTGGCGAGGATGACGCAGCGGGAGGGGAGCTCCTCCTCGCGGCCGTCCTGCTCCACGCGGATGCTGCGCACGGAGCTGCCGTCGCGGACAAGCTCGGTCATGCGCGTGCGGAAACGTACCTCCCCGCCCGCCTCGCGGATCATCTCCACGATGCGGTCGACCACCTGCGGGAGCACGTCGCTGCCCACGTGGGGATGCGCGTCGTAGAGGATCTCGGACGAGGCACCGGCCTCAACGAAGGTTTCGAGGATGAAGCGGTGCGACGGGCTCTTGGTGCCCGTGGCGAGCTTGCCGTCGGAGAAGGTGCCGGCACCGCCCGCGCCGAACTGGATGTTGCAGTTGGGGTCGAGCGCGCCCGTGGCGTTGTGCTCGGCCACAACGGTTCCGCGCCGTGAGGCGTTGTCGCCCCGCTCGATGAGGAGCGGTTCGAGCCCGGCGCGTGCAAGCGTGAGCGCGCAGAAGAGGCCCGCGCAACCGGCGCCCACCACGATGGGGCGCTCCTCGAGGGGTCTCGCCGTGCGGGTGGGGAAGGTGCGGATTGCATCGTCGACCAAGCGGATATCCTTGTCCTGCTTCGCAAGGCGGGTTTCCGACGCTGCATCGAGGGCGGTCCTGACGGTGTAGGTGAGGGAGATCCTGTCGCGCTTGCGCGCGTCTATAGAGCGTTTGCGCAGCTCAAGACCCTTGGCGATGCGCTGCTCATCCACGTGCAGGCTTCGGGAGAGCTCGCGACCGAGCGCGGCCCGTTCGGACTCGGGCGTCTTCCCGAGACGGGAAAGCGGGATGCGTATGTTGGCGATCTCGATCACGCTCATGCCTTCGCGAAGGCCGCGGCCGCAGCTCCGGCAACCATGCCGGACTTCCATGCCCAGGTGAGGTTGTATCCCCCGCAAGGGGCGTCGATATCGAGCACCTCGCCCGCGGCGAAGACGCCGGGGAGCTCGCGTGCCATCAGCGTTGCGGGGTCGAACTGCGCCGTGAGCAGGCCGCCCTGACGAACTTGGGCATGCTCGGTCTGGGCTTTGCCGACAACCGTGCAGGATACGCGTTTGACATCGCCCAGCACCTCGACGATCGCGGGGTCGATCACGCCGCGTGCGCTTCCTGCCGCCTCGACCATGCTCGCAAAGCTCTCCTCGTTCACGAGCGGGGCGAGGTCGAGCAGGAGCGTATCGCCGGGGAGCGCGATACGCGAGAAGTTGAAGATGACGATGCCCGAGAGCCCGTAGCTGCGGAACAGCACCTCGCCGCGCTCCTGCGCAACGGCCTGACCGTCACGGAGAAGCGTTACGCGCGCGTCCGATCGGCGGCCGTCGAGCTGCTCGAAGGGAAGGCCTTCGCAGGCAAGCGGGCAGAGCGCGGGCGAGAAGGGCTTTGCCTCGAGGCCTGCGGGGACAAACCCGTCGCGGCACGCGAGCACGACCGACGTTGCCGCCAGCTTGCCCGTCCTTCCCGAGAAGAGCTCCGTGAACGTGACCGTCCCGGCGCAGATATCGGTGACTTCGCGGGCGCAGGCCATCATCACGCCAGCCCGCTCCGCGCGGGCGAGCAGAACCTCGCGGACCGAGGATGCCTGATCGCTCAAAGGGTAGATGCGCGAATCGTCCTCGCTCTCGAATCCGGTCGCCAGCCCGCATGCATCGAAGAAATCCAGCACGTCTTTGGCGGCGAAGCTCCCGGGACCGAGGACCTTCTCCGCGAAGACGGGGTTGTTGAAGATGCCGGCGCGCACGTCGAGGTTCGTGAGGTTGCAGCGGCCATTTCCCGTTGCGAGGATGGGCCGTCCGCACGCAAGGTCGCGCTCGAGCACCACGGTGGATGCCCCTGCCTCGGCAGCGCATATGGCGGCGACGATCCCCGCGGCTCCGCCGCCGCACACGCATACATCAACGGCTTCGGGGAGCACCGTCGCGGCGGCAGACGCCAGCAGCTGCTCGCGCAGCTGCGTCCGCGATGGTTTTCTCGGCCCCTTTGCCATGTCTAGCCGTTGTTGCTCAGATCGTCGTAGAAGCTGGCGACGGTCTCTATCTTCAGCACGGCGTCGGGAAGGATGTCCTCGGGCAACGCGGTCTCGATGGCGCCGAAGTCGCACATCCTGGCGTAGTCGCCGGTCATGGGCAGACGGCCCAGCACGTCGATGCCATAGCGCTCGGCGGTCTCTGCAAGCTTGCTCGGGCCGAACGGCTCGATCTTCTTGCCGCAATCGGGGCACTCGACATAGCTCATGTTCTCGACGATGCCGAACACGGGCACCTGCATCATCTCGGCCATCTTGACGGCCTTGCCCACGACCATCTGCACGAGGTCCTGCGGGGTGGAGACGATGACGACGCCCTCGATGGGGAACGACTGGAACACCGTGAGGGCCACGTCGCTCGTTCCCGGAGGCATGTCGATGAGCAGGAAGTCGAGGTCGCCCCATGCGCACTGGCTCCAGAACTGCTGGAGGGCGCCGGCAACAACGGGACCGCGCCAGAGCACGGGGTCGGTCTCGTTCTCGAGCACGAGGTTGGCGCTCATGATCTTGATGCCGCCGGTGGTCTCGGAGGGGAGGAGCAGGTTGTTCCATGCGGTGGCGTGCACGCCCGAGAGGCCGAACATCTTGGGGATCGACGGGCCGGTGAGGTCGGCGTCGAGGATGCCCACGCGGTAGCCGCGGCGCTTGAGCTCCACTGCGAGCATGCCGCAGACGAGCGACTTGCCTACGCCGCCTTTGCCCGAGACCACGCCCACGACATGCTTGACGTTGGACTCCGGGCTCTGCTCGAAAAGCTTCGGGCCCTGGCTGGCGCTGGGGTCGAGCGTCTTCTGCTCGTGGTTTGCCTGACGCGACGCCTCGAATTCGCGGCGGATGGCTTCTTCCTCTTCAGGTGACAAGGGCATAGCTGTTCCTTTCCATGTGGGCTTTGTGCTCCAACCTTCAATTCTACTACCTTGCGGTGCGACGTGTGCGCAGAGGAGCCTATCGGCCTTCCCCAACACGCAGCGCTCCTCCGGCATCGAGCGAGACCGTTGCGGGCCGTGCCTGTGCAGGATCCTCTGCGGGATGGTCCGCCCGGTAGTGCGCCCCACGGCTCTCGGTGCGGGCGCGCATCGCCGAGACGAGCGCACGTGCGGAGAGCACGCGCTGGCGCTGGAGCAGGGTGAGGGCTGCTTCCTTCTGGTTTCCCCGCTCGGTGCGATCGAGACGGAGGGAGAGGTCGGCGATGGAGCGCTCGGCCTGCGCGAGCCCCTCGTCGGACCGGACGACCAGGGCATGCTCGTCGAGTATAGCGCCCAGCTCAGCGTCTATGGCCTCGACATCGGGGGCCTTCTCGAGCGCGATATCCACTTCGATGGGGATGTCGACTTCGCCAAGCGCGCGGATGGCGGCGTGGTGGCCGGCGTTCCTTCCGAAGACGAGCGCACTCGCGCTGGCGAGCCCGCCGATGCGGTCGGCGCCGTGCATGCCGCCCGTGCACTCGCCGGCGGCGAAGAGCCCGGGAAGCGCGCACGACGTATCCCTTTTGATGGCGATGCCGCCGTTGCTCGCATGGGCGAAATGCCCCAGCTCCACAGGGTCCTCGATGCGAAGGCCCGTGGAGGCCTCGTACCAGCCCCGATAGGTCTCGATGAATTCCGGTGCCGGATGGGGGAGGCGGTCAACCCGCACGGAGACGGGGTTCTCTTCACGTGCGATGCCCAGGTCGATATCACGCGATGCGAGGCGCGAGGTGAACGGACCGTAGGTCGAACGCTGGTCGAGCAGCGCGTCATCTGCGGGAATCGAGAGGTCGGAGAAGCGGAAGCACTTCTCGTTGAAGACGACGGGACCCTTGGGCGTCATGACGGTGGGCATGATCTGCAAGAACTCGATGTTCACGAGCTTCTCGCCATGGGCAAGGGCAACCGCTTGGGCGCTGCCGAGGCAATCGCCGCCCACGAGATGCCTGCCGTAGAGTCCTCCCATCCCGCCCGTCGCAAGCACCACGGACCGTGCGCTCACGGCGATGAAGGACGAGCTGGACGTATCGAAGAGGACGGCCCCTATGGCCTGCGAGGGGATGCCGCCTGCCTCGCCCACGCGCCCCTGCGCATCCTCGATGATGTCGATGAGCAGGTGGCGGGGGAGCAGGGTGATGCCCTTGCGGTCGAGCGCCCGCGTGAAGACGCGCCCGAGCGATGCATGCTCGAGGCCACGCCACATGCGGTGCGCATGGTCGAAACAGGGGATGTACTCGCGCTCTGCCGCAGCGTCTGGTTTGCGAAGGCGAACGCCGCGCTTCTCGAGATCGAAGAGGAGGGAGCGGGTTTCGCGAACGAGCGTGCCCGCGAGCTCCTCATCCGCCATGCCGCAGCCGATATCCAGGATGGACTGCAGCAGGTTGGCGTCATCATCGCGGTCCTTCGCGGCCACGCACCCCAAGCCCCATGTGCCCTCGAAGAAGCTCGAACCCGAGAGGATGGGCCCCGCGCTGGCGACGATGACGCGCGGGCAGACGCGCGACGCCTCGAGCGCGGCCATGCAGCCTGCGAGGCCGGATCCGACCACGAGCACATCGCACGAGATTTCCGAGCTGAGCTTCACGACGCCGTCCCCCTTTCCGCCCCTCAATCATAGCCGACCAACCCTGTATACTGGAGACATCCCGGCGAAAGGAGATTCCATGATTGCAGCAGCGCTTTCCGACCGTTTCCAGAACGACATCTCCGGCGAGCGCTTCGCCAAGGCGTTCGCATGGCTCGCCTCCACCGATCTTGCCGCGCTCGAACCCGGCCGCAACGAGATCGACGGCGACGACATCTTCGCCAACGTCATGACCACCCCCACCTGCGGTCCCGCCGACAAGAACTACGAGGCCCATCGCGCCTACGCCGACATCCACTGCGTCATCGCAGGCGAGGAGCGCATCGGCATCGCGCCGGTCGCGGCATGCGAGGCCCTGCAGGACTTCGACGAGGCTGCCGACTTCTCCCTGTACTCCTTCCCCGATGACGAGGCGTCTTGGGTTGTGCTGCATGAGGGCGATTTCTGCGTGACGCCTCCTGCGGATGCCCATAAGCCCGCCTGCTGCGGTTCCGCGGGTCCTGCGGAGCTCCGCAAGGTTTGCGTCAAGGTGCGCGTGGGATAGCCGGTCATGGAGCGTTTCGGCAGGGAGAACCGCATCGCACTCGTTGCAGATCCGGATGCGGAGTACCTGCTCGTGCTGCCCGTCGACGGGCGTGACATCGCTGCTGCGGACCGCCAGGCCGAGCTGATCGCCGAGCGGACGAACGCTCCGTTCACGCTTGCCGCCTTCGCCGTGGATTCGTGGAATGACGACCTCTCTCCTTGGGAGGCGCCGCCCGTGTTCGGCATGGAGGCCTTCGGGTCCGGCGCACCGCAGACCCTCTCCTTTCTCGAGGACCAGCTGGTTCCCGGCATTGTCGACCGCTGCGGCCTGCCCGCCGATATCCCCGTCATCTTGGGCGGTTACTCGCTTGCGGGCCTGTTCGCGCTGTGGAGCGCGTACAGAACGACGGGTTTTGCCGCCATAGCCGCCGTCTCGCCGTCGGTGTGGTTCCCAGGCTGGATCGACCTCGCAGCCAGCCGCGAACCGATGGCGCAGTGCATCTACCTGTCGCTCGGCAATCGCGAGGAAAAGGCGAAGAATCCCGTGATGGCGCGGGTGGGGGAGTGCATCCGCCGCCAGCATTCCCTGCTCGAGGACTGGGGCGTCGACACCGTGCTCGAATGGAATCCAGGCAACCACTTCACGGATCCCGAAAAGCGCCTTGCCAAAGGTTTCGCCTGGTGCATGGGCTCATAGGGACGCCTGCGTTGTTCTCAAACGGCGTTTTTCGAAAAT
>CAMZCV010000037.1 GCA_947305035.1 uncultured Coriobacteriales bacterium
TCCACGCTCACGAAGATGACGTAATCGAGCTGGTCGGCATAGTATCCGAGCACGTCCACCGGGGTGGACAGGTTGATGGCGAGGCCGCGCTTGGGGCAACCTCCCACCTTGAGGGCGGAAAGCCACTCGCTGGGATACGGCAGCGCCTCGACGTGCGCGCACGCAGCGGGCACGCCTATCTCGAGGATGGGCTTCACATAGTCCATCGGGTTCAGCACCTCGAGATGCACATCCACGGGCACGGAGGTGTTCTCCACCACCGTGCGCACCGTGTCCATGCCGAAGGTGATCTCGTGCACGAAGTTGCCATCGTCCACGTCGAGGTGGATATGCGCCAGCCCGCGCGTGGCGTCGAGCACGGCACCCAGGTTGAGCTGGCTCCCTGCGGAGAGGGACGGGCTGAGCTCGAACATGGCTACTCCTTGCCGAAGGTCGCGAGCGCCTCGAGCGCACGCTCGTAGGCGGCGAACTTCTCGCGGTAGAGGCCCACGTATTCGGGGCGCGGCTCCACGACCTCGTCCACGCGCACCGAGCGCGCGATGGCGTCGTCGTAGCTTGCGTACACGCCCGCGGCGACGCCCGCCGCCATGGCAGCGCCCTGGCAGCCGAGCTCGGTGTTGGCGAGGGTCTCCACGGGAACGCCCAGCACATCCGCCATGATCTGGGTCCACTCGTGGCTCTTTGCCACACCGCCCGAGAGGCGCACGCGGCGCCCGGCGAGATCCTCCCCCACCAGCTGATGCACATTCCACAGCGTGGAGAAGCACACGCCCTCGTAGACGGCGAGGATCATGTGCTCGCGCGTGGTGTAGCTCGAGAGGCCTAGGAAGCAGGCGTCGGCTCCGCTGGGGTGCGACGCGCCGTAGAGGTAGGGCACGAAGACCACGTGGGAGTCGCCCGGGTCGAGCGCGCCCACCGCGGCGTTGCACTCGGCGTAGATCTCACCGCGCGAGATGCCGGGACGGTCGCGCTCCAGGAAGTTGGCGACGAACCAGTCGAAGTTGGACGCCGAGGTGGGCCAGGACTCCTCGACGTTGAAGAAGCCCGGACGGTAGCCCAGCGTCACGGTGTTCTTGTTCTTGTCGTAGTCGGTGTTGGCGGTGGTGGCGAGGCGCTCGTTGATGGACCAGGTGCCCGCGATGAGGCAGAGGGTCTCGGTGTCGGCCACGCCGCTCGCGAACTCGTTGGCGTCGATGTCGAAGAAGCCGCCCACCACGGGCGTCCCCTCCGCAAGGCCCGTCGCTGCCGCGGCTTCGGCCGTGACGGTGCCACCGCATTCGATGCTCTCGATGATGCGGGGCATCTTCTCGAAGCAGTCCGCGATGCCCGCCGCCTCGAAGATGGCCGGGTCGAACGCACGCGTATGCAGGTTGCAGAGGCACGTGGAGCTGGCCTCGGTGATCTCGGTGGTGAACTCGCCGGTGAGCTTGAAGCGAATCCAGTCCTTGATGCCCAGGACCCAACGCGACGCCTCGAGGGCAGCGGGGTTGTAGCGCTTGAACCACGCGAGCAGGGCGATGGGCTGCGCCGCCCACGTGGACTGGCAGGTCATGGGGTAGATCGCGCGCTCCACGCCCGTCTCGGCGAACTCGTCGCAGATGTCGTTGGCGCGCTCGTCGGTGGAGACGATGGCCTTGTAGGTGGGGTTGCCCTCGGCGTCCACGAGGCAGAAGCCGTTGCCGTAGCCGGTGAGGCCCACGCCCGCGACGTCGGCTCCGGTGATGCCCGCAAGTTCGAGCGCCTCGGCGATGGCCTCGGTGTTCTTCTCCCACACCTCGAGCGAATCACGCTCGGACCAGCTGGGATGCGGTACCTCGATGGGCAGGCGGCGGCTCGCAACCGCAACCTCGCGCCCATCGAGCGAGAACACCGCGCACTTGATCTCCGACCCGCCGTTATCGATGCCGACGAGATACTTCTCGGACATGGTTCCTCCTTGCACCCTAAACGAGAACAACCTCCGCTGGGGATACTACCCTGACGAAGAACAACTAGAGGGTCTCGCGGAACTTGTACACGACGGCCATGAGCTCCTCGACGCGGGCCTGGTCGACGCGGACGTTGTTGAGGTTCTCATCCTCGAACTGCCCGCCTGCCTTGAAGTAGGTGCCCACGACGGCGGCGTCGGAGGTGGAGAGCTTGGCCTCGATGGTGTTGGGGCGGCAGCCGGTGTTGCACAGGACGACGACCTCGGGGTTCTTGGCCTTGACGGAAGCCATGAGGTCCTCGTCGACATCCTGTCCTGCAGCCTGGGCGGAGATGCACAGTCCGTCGGGATGGGCCTTGAAGATGGTGGAAGAGGCGATCTCGGCGAGCGGGCGCGGGTCCATGGCGCGGTCGGACTCGGGGTTGATGAAGTAGAGCATGCGGAGCTTCTGCAGGTGGAGCTCGGTGCGGCGGCGCTGCAGCTTGGAGAAGTCGTTGTTGTAGAAGCCGCCATCGCCCACGTAGACGCCGTGGAAGGTGCCGCGCACGAACGCCGCGCCGGTAGCGGCGGCGAGCTCGATGCAAGCGGCGCCGTCGGAGATGGCATCCACGCCGAACGGCACGCGGATCTCGGAGCGCAGGTTGCCGATGATGTAGGCCATGGTGGCGGGGGTGACGAAGCTCATAGAGCGCTCATAGGGCAGGCTGAACTCGTTGGAGAAGAGGATGCCGTCCACGCCGCCGTCCTGAAGGGCGTGCAGGTCCTGGCGGGCATGCTCGATGACCGTGTCGAGGTTATCGCTCTCCTTCCAGCGCGGGTCGCCCGGCAGCGGGTCGAAGTGGAGCATCGAGATGATAGGCTTCTTGACACCGAACATTTCCTCGATCCAAAGCATGGTTCTCTCCTCTCTTGGAGCCGCTCAACGACGCGCTCCGTTTGTGGCAAAGTGGTATGAAAATCCTAACCAGTTATATAGTTTCATCCATGATGCCCCAGCTGTCCACTACCGTTCCGCGAGCGGTGCCTGCGGGTGGTGGAGCGCTCGGACGGGCAAGCTGAGTTTTTTCATACCCTATTCCAGCTCAACTGCGGTTCCTTCCAGAGAAAACCGCAGGAAAGCCGATAGAGGGTATGGAAATCAAGCCGCTTATGAAACCTGGTGTCGAGCGAACGTGCGCATCGCAAGCGGTGAAAGGGTCACGAGCATCGCTGCATACAACAGGGTGGAGATGCTCGGCAGATCGAGGACCAACGAGCCGGCAGCATACGACGCCATGCGCGAGAACGACCAGTTGATGGAGCTGAGCGGGGTGAGCGCAGCGACCTTTGCGGCCGGCGTGAAGAAGATCCCGATGAATCCGAGCAGCACGATCGCCATGGGGATGACGGCCGCAGGCATCGAGGAACGCATCTTGGATGAGAGCAGCAGCGTGAATCCGGCCATTCCGAACGCAATCACATAACCGAGCGCACAGCGGAGCGCCGTCGCGCCAGCCATCGTGAGCGGGTAGGGGTTCGCATACCCCATCATCTGGAACGGGAGGCTCGCGCCTTCCGCTCCGAAGAACGCGAAGATGGCGCCCAGCATCACCGCAACGGAGAGCCACCAGTACACAGTGGCGAAGATGAGCGATGCCACGACCTTTGCCACGGGAAGCGCCCTTTTCCCAAGCCTGGTGGGGAGCACGACGGATGCTGCTCGGCTCTGGTATTCTCCGCTGAACACCCCCGAAAGAGCCACGCAGAGCGCAACGATGGGAAGCGCCAGGAATGTTGTCCAATTGAATGCAGAAACCCATCCGTCCGCATATCCGTACTCGAGCGGCCACGACATCCGGGACGCCTTGGCAAGCCAGAAGGACTCCTCCGCAGGGGTGTAATCGTAGTAGCCGAGAAGACCGTCCTTCAGCCCTTCCTCGATGCCTGCGGCGCAAGCTTGCTGGAGATCGTCCGCATACACCTCGTCATCGAGGAGCATCACGCTGCGGAGCCTCGTGTAATACGTGTCGTGGAGAACCGCGTAGGAGCTGCGCCAGAACTCGAGGCCGTACGTCTCGAGAATCTGCTCGCTCGACATGTCCGAATAGGTGGGCCCTTCGCTCTCGGCCAGCTCCTCAGCACGGTCGTAAGCAGCCATATCCTCCGCAACACGATCGGCATCGAGTGTGCCCGCGTGGGACTCCTGCTTCTCCCGGTAGGCATCCAGTCCCGCAAGCCCCGAGCACGTCTTGCCGTCCAGATCGTACGTCTGCGTCGTTACGGCATCGAGGATGGTGATGCCCACGATGATGAGCAGGGCGAACGCGCAGGCGAGCATGCCCGCCCTGTTGCCGACGATCTTCTTGAGTTCGAATCGGATGAGATCGAGCATATCCATTCCCCTATCTGGCGTCAGCGTCCGAGAAAACATGAAGATACAGATCCTCCAACGTGGGTTCGACGTTATACGCGTCAACCGTCGGAGCATCGTCGGCAACCACGCGCACGACAGCGCGGCCATCTGTGGAATAGCGCACGTTGGCAACGGTCATCAGCGTCGACATGTGCTCCGCCTCCCCCGCTTCCACATGGCACTCCCAAACTTTGCCGGCAGCCTGCGAAACAACCTGATCAGGCGCACCATCCATGACGAATGCCCCGTTGTTCATGACCAGTATGCGGCCCGCGATGAACTCCACGTCGCTTACGATGTGGGTTGAGAGGATTACGATCTTGTCCTGTGCGAACCCCGCGATGAGGTTGCGGAACCGCACGCGCTCCTTGGGGTCGAGCCCCGACGTAGGCTCGTCGAGCACGAGGATCGCCGGGTCGTTGATCATCGCCTGCGCTATGCCGAGCCGCTGCTTCATACCGCCGGAGAAGGTCTTGATCTTGCGACGCGCATCGCTCGCCAAGCCCACCTCCTCCAGTAGCTCCATGCTGCGGATCTGCCCGTCTCGGTTGCCGAAACCTTTGAGCGTGGCCATATAGCGCATGAAATCCAACGCGGTGAAATCCGGGTAATAGCCGAAATCCTGAGGCAAGTATCCGAGCATCGCCCGATACTCGTCTCCCAACGTCCCGGCATCAGTTCCATCGAGCAGAATCTGCCCGCTTGTGGGTCTCAAGACGTCGCACACCATGCGCATGAGCGTGGTCTTTCCCGCACCGTTGGCGCCGAGCAGGCCGGTCACGCCCGGGATGAGCGTCGCCGAAACGCGGTCCACGGCGATTTTCGCCCCGAATTGCTTGGTCAGTCGATCCAGTTTCAGTTCCATACGTCCCACTTCCTCAGCAGCCAGTCATCGCACGGTGAGGGATAAACAAGTCGAACCCTGCGAGCGCCGTGCGGAAGGTCAGGGCAACCTCGCGGGCGAGCCACACCAAGGCTGCAACTGCAGCGCATCCCCATATGGCAAGCGAAGCATCCTCATACATGCTGGGGAGGAAGGCCGCGAGCGCCGCAAGCACTATGGAGCAGGCTGCGCTCCATACGGCGCATAGCGCGGAGGCAGATGACGGAGGCGCTTTCCTGAGCACGGCAAGCGAGCCGGCGCACGTGCAGAAGAACGGCGGACAAGCCCAAAGAGCCACGGTAAAGGCGCTCAGTTCGAGGGCGCGCGCCGTCACAGCCACCATGGCCGCCACCACGAGCGACGACGAGCACCCCAGGATGATGAGCCGTGCGAGCAGAATGCTTGCGATGTTGTTCCGGCACGAGTACTCCAGCTCGGCCATCCCATGCCGCTTGCTCACCTGTACTGTGGGTACGCCAACCAGCACGCTCGAAGCCGACAGGATGCCCACGGCAAGTTTGGCATCGACCATACTGCTCGAAGCCCGCGCCAATGCAACCATCAAGGCGACGATAAGCACCTGCACAGCCCATGTCCAGATTGGGATATAGCGCACCTGCGCCGCCACGAAGGCCGCGCTCCCCATGGGGCGAACGGCCGCTTTGCGCGCACGGGAATCCTCCGCGAGCATCAGGCTTGCAACATGGAGCACATCATCCTGAGATACAGGTGGGCACCGCGCCATGTAATGTCGGATGAGGGTCGACTCGAGCTTTGCGTAGCCCGCTTTATCCATTCAGATCACCATCCTCCAGTTCTTCTGCGAGAAGCTTCAACGCCGTATCGATACGGCGCCTCGCGGCGAAGCGGCTGATTCCGAGCACATGAGCAACCTCGCCCACACCCAAACCGGATCCGAAACGCAACTCGACGACCTCGCGCAGATCCTCCGAAAGCTTGGCGAGCGCCTCGTCGATTGCATCGTCTCCGCCCGTCTCGCCGCTTTCGGCAATATCGAAATCGAGAGGGACCGTCTCGAGCCGCCGCTTACGGCTCGCATCCACGCACACGCTCCGCGCAATCCGCATGAGATAGGCGATGGGCCTGTCCTGCTCGCGATAGCTTCCCGCACGCACGAAGCGGAGGAACGTCTCCTGTGCGAGATCCGCAGGCTCATACCCCGCCGGTGCATGGCGCCTGCAATACGCCAGCACCTCTCCGTAGCATTCCTTGGCAATGCGTTGCGCCTGTTCAGGACCCAGGCCATAGGATCCGCTCCTCGGCAAGCCAGTCACCTCCTCTACCTACTACAACGTAAGGGCCGCCCAAAATGTGCGGCCCTTGGTGAAGCTTTCGGGATATGGGAACCAGTCGTTCGATTTCATACCCTATTCCTGCTCAACTGGGGTTTCTTCC
This sequence comes from uncultured Coriobacteriales bacterium, assembly GCA_947305035.1. GTDB lineage: Bacteria > Actinomycetota > Coriobacteriia > Coriobacteriales > Atopobiaceae > RUG721. The sequence goes on from CAMZCV010000037.1 coordinate 6,619, forward strand.
AGAGAAAACCGCAGGAAAGCAGATAGAGGGTATGAAAATGCGCTACCAGATAGGCGTGGTCTCCCTGTCAAACCCGATCAGGTACTGGAGCGCACGCTGGATAGCGACCTGCCAGAACTTCCACTCGTGATCGCCCGGCCACTCCATGTAGAGGTGGTCGTAGCCCAGCTCGGTGGCGCGCTCGTCGAAGCGACGGTTGGTCTCGAGCAGGAAGTCCTCGGTTCCGCAGAACTGGCAAAGGCGCGGGCGGCACTCCTCGGGCAACGTCGCGGCCTTCTCGAGCAGAGCGAAGACGTCCGCCTCGGGAGGAACGGGCACGCCCTCGCCGAACATGAGCTCGAACTCGCCGAGTGGCATGTCGGGGAAGGTACCGTCGGCGCACATGCGACCGAAACCGGGCAGGTCGAGGGCGCCGGAGAGCGTGGCGATGCCACCGAAGCGCTCGGGGTAGGTGAAGCCCACCTTGCAGGCGCCGTAGCCGCCCATGCTCTCCCCCGCCACGAAGGTGTGCTCGCGGTCGGTGGGCAGGCGGAACCACTTCCCTATGAATTCGGGCAACTCGCGCGAGACGTACTCGAAGTACCTGATGCCGTTCTTCATGTCGGTGTAGAAGCTGCGGTCCACGTCGGGCATGACGAAGGCCACGTTGTACTTCTTGGCCAGATACTCGAGGTTGGTGAAGCGCGGCCACTCATCGCCGTTCGCCGTGAGCCCGTGCAGGAGGTACATCACGTAGAGCTCGTCGGTCTGCAGCGGATCGCAGTCGCCCGACAGGTCGGGCACGATCACGTTGATGCGTGTGGTCATCTTCATGCAGGTAGACCATATCGATCCGGAAAACATCACAACCCCCAAAAGACAGTTGGGAACGTCACGAGCCCTGCAAGCCCAGACCATCTCCGACGAGCTCTTTCTCCGAGAAGGTCAGACGGTGCAGTTTGGGCTGTGACAAAGCTAAGAGGCGACTCACGGGCTCAGCCCGTGAGCGAGCGAAGCGAGCGCGGAGCCTCGTGCTTTGTCACAGCCCTAAAGACTTACAGCCTGTGCACGAGCTCCTTGGTGGCAGGATAGAGCTCGTCGAAGATGGCCTGGTACTTCTTGTAGGCCTCGTGGTTCTCCGCGCAGGGCTCGAAGGTCTTCGCGATCTTGACCTTGCTCGCCAGCTCGTCGAAGTCGGCCCAGTAGCCTGCCGCGATGGCGGCCATCATGGCATCGCCGTAGGAGGCGCCGATGGTGATCTCGGGGACGAGCAGGGTCTTGCCGGTGACGTCGGCCACGATCTGCATCCAGGCGTCGTTCTTGGTGCCGCCGCCCGCCACGAGCACGCGGCCGATGGGGATGCCGTCCTCCTCGAAGATCTTGAAGTGCTGGTTGATGGAGTAGGCGACGCCCTCGAGGCCCGCGCGCAGCATGTCCTCGCGCGTGTGGTTGATGGTGAGGCCGAGGAACGCGCCGCGGGCGTTGGGGTCGTCGATGGGTGTGCGCTCGCCGGCGAAGTACGGCAGGCAGACGAGGCCGTTGGAGCCCACGGGCACCTCGGCGGCCATGCGCGCCATCACGGAGAAGGCGTTCTCTCCCCCGGCCTTCTCGGCAGCGAGGAGGTCCTGGAACATGGTGTCGCGCAGCCACTTGGTCATGCTGCCCGCGGTGTTGGTGGCGCCGGAGACGTCGCAGGTTCCGGGGATGATGAACTCCTCGTGCCACACGCGCGGATCCATGACCAGATGGT
>CAMZCV010000038.1 GCA_947305035.1 uncultured Coriobacteriales bacterium
GAAGCCGCCGCCCCCGCCGCTGGAGAATCCACCGCCTCCGCCGCCGCCGGAACTCCAGCTGGAGCCCGCCGCATCGGAGGTGCTCACATAGTGCGAGCTGGAGACCACGCTCGAGACGGTGTTCGCGGGGCTGAGACGGCTCGAGGACGAGACGTAGTACCAGCCGTACGTGGAAGACATGTAGTCGCTGTGGAGCACTTCGGGAAGCACCGTCTCGAGCTGCCTGATGACCTCCTCGGCAACGCCAAGCACGACGGCGATCACGAGCAGGCGGTTCCAGAGCACCACATCGGTGGGGATGGCCTCGTTCAGGCGCGTGAAGTCTTTGAGCCAGCGCCTGAGGGCCTCGAGCTTCGCCTTGACCTCGCGCCCCTCCGCATTGCTCGCTTCTTCCGAGAATGCGACGATGATCGCGTTGATGCCGGAGATGATCAGCAGGGCGGTGAACAGGAAGAGGAGGCCGAAGGGCATATCGAAGAAGATGGCCATGACGAAGAAGATGACAGCGAGCGCGAAGTCGAGGATGCCCAGGGCCACAAGACCTACCGGGGAGAATTTGACGACGGTAGAACCGCTCTTGAATCGCGAGGTGTATTCGGACCTTACGGCGCTCTCCCACGATTCGTAGGCGCTCTCATACGTGGAGGGATGGTCCTCCGCATACTCCTTGATGTTCGAGAAGTACATGGGCGGATATGTGCCCTTGTCGAAATGCTCGTCGGTCATGCCGAGGGCGACCTTCTTGAACATGAGGTCGAATGCCGCGTGATCGATGCGCTCCGCAGCACGCTGGGCACGCGTGGGATTGGGCTTGTTCATGATGGGCTTGTTGTTGTAAACCAAGCGGTAATCGTCCTCAACCTTGGAGCCGAAGAGGCCGTCGACCTTCAACTTGACGTGCTGCAGGGCTATGACGCCGTTGTTGGTGAGGTTCATGAGCGTTGCGGTGAATTGCTCGGGCTCGACGGACCCGTTCTTATAGAGCGCTCCGAGCACTGCAGGATGGTCGTCCGTGGGCACATCGCGGAAGTATTCGTCGTCGAACTGGGGCTTGGTCGCCTCCTTGTAGGCCTTACGCTTGAAGAAGGCGAAGACGGCCGTCCCCACCGAGGCGATGGCGGCGACCGCCATCGTTCCAAAGTAGGCCACCTTGGCAAACATGCGCTCCCTGTTCGCAGCATCTGCCCATTCCTGTTCTTGGGCGAGGATGCCGGGAAGGGCTTCGGTATGGTCCTGCTGGGCATCAGGAAGCCACGAGGCCGGGAAGGTCACGCGTGCCTCGGCGAAATCGGAGGAACCCACGCCGGGCACGTCGTAGACGATGTCGTTGCCACGGAAACGCACCTCGGCGTCGATGGGACCATGACCCCAGGCGCGCACGTTGTCTTCGGGCGTGACGGTCTCGCCCGAGGGAACCGGAAGATGGACCGTGCAGGTGACGTTGTGCGACTCCTGGTCCCAGCCCTCGGTGACGAACTGCCAGTAGAGCTCGCCCACATCGGCATGGCGCGACGCCACGTCGTTCAAGCGGTACACGATGAAGAAGTGGGCATCCTCATTGGAATGGCGCGCATAGATCTTGAGGCGCAGGCTCGAGCCATAGGATTCGATCGAGTAGGTGAGGTTGTCGCCCGAATCGGACAGGTCGTAGGAGACCACCTCGCCATCGACGATCTCGCCCGCCTCGAGGATGTCCACCGTGACGTAGCGGCCTTGGAACTCGCCCTGAGGAAGATTCCAGTACACTCCGTTGAACTGTCCGTCGAAGTCGAAGATGCGCTCCTCGCGAACCTCCATGGAACCATCGGTGCCAACCGTGGCATCGATATCGGTCCTGGTCATCTCGTATTCGCGTGCATATGCAGGCGTGGCGATCCCCAGGCCCAGGACGAGCATGAGGATGCAAGCGAGAAATGCGCTCGTGATGAATGAGCGACGATGGGACATGGCGCTACCTCCCGGTGGAAACGTGCTGCACCGACGTACTAGTACAAGGATACCCCATGGGGACTGGATGGTAACAGTTTGGCGGTAGCGCCATGCCCGGCTTATACCACAGTGAAGATTGCACCGCACACTTCGAAGCTTTCTCCCCTATGCACCACGGCGGTTTCCCGAACCTCACGACCTTTGCAGATCACGGGATTCGTTGCGCCAAGGTCTTCGACGATGACGGCGGTGCTCAGCGGGATGACCCGTGCATGCCGCTTCGAGACCGCCCGCGACCTGAGGACCACATCGCAGAGCGCGTCTCTTCCGATGACGATACCTGCGCGGGGGATATCGATGGTAGCCTGCGCGTCATCCGTAGTGATACGAAGCATCAGGTCATCTCCGAGCACCTCCGCTTTTGCGAAAGAGCCTTCTCCCCCGCTTGAAGTCGAACCCGCATCGGGATCTTCGACCTCGTCAAGGTCGTCGAACTCGGGAAGCTGCGCAGGCAGCCTCCCTGTGTTTGGAGGCTTCTCCTCGAACGAGTACAGGCATCCGTAGCAGACGGGCATGTCGCTGAAGAGCTCCTGCCCGCACTGGGGGCAAATCTTGGTCTCGAACGCTTCCATTGCAACTCCTCCACTTCTCAGCAGGTTATTCCGTTGAAACTCAGCCTCTCCCCAACCTCGAACCACGGAGCGTCGGCCGCCGGGCGTTCGAGCGTGATAAAAGCCAGCGGATTCGACGCACGCCGGTTGGGTTCAAGCGAACGTATGGCATCGACGATCCTCCCCTCCTCGTCCACGAAGGCGATATCGATGGGATAGGCCATAGCGAACGTATGGATCGAGCGGCATCTCACGAGTGCGACCGGATCCGCATCCTCGGTCGTACCCAGCAGGCCTTTGAGCCTCCTGAGCCAGGTCCCCAATACCTGGAACACGATCGGCTCGTGCGGTCTCGAATCTGCAGCAAGGCTGACGCAGCACATCTACATCACCACTCCCGGACGGTAACGGTCGACGACAAGCGACCTCGTATGAACAATCTCGAACGGCGCATCCATAACCACCCCCGCAATGCTCAGATGTCGTGGCCAGGGGACGAACCGCATCGTGCAGGTGAATCTCACGAGATGCGGGCAGAGGCTTACAAGGAAGCTGGATGAGGACGACACGGGAGCGGCAGATACTTCCACCGACACTGCCGCGCTCCCGCCGAGCGCCTCCTCGATGGATGACTCGACGGCATCGACGGAGGAGAGGTCGCTTTGGATTCCCGCAGGCGATACGCCATGCGCGATGACGGCATCCAAGCTCGCCCGATCGAAAACGGCGCAGTACCCCAGGAAGGTCATGATGTTGGCAATCGTCACCGCCACGACGATCACCGCCGGAAGGATGACCGCAAGTTCCACCGCCATCTGCCCGTCTTCCCGGGATAGCCGCCTGAGCGCATCTCCTCTCATGGCCCACCCGCCAGCTTCGATAGATCGACCTCGATGGGGATGGACATCCCCGTTCCCGGAATGGGAATCTCCGCGATGGTTATCGTGCTGCTCGGGAGGCTGGCGATATACTCCATTCCCAAGGCTCTGAGGATTGCCGCCGCGTCGGGCGAGGGCCCGAGCGAGAGGATAATCCGCTGCGCCTGCGAGATGCCGCCCCAACCCCCCCCGGGGGAAACCCGTGGGCGTTTAAAGCCAAACGGGGTTTGCCAAAGGGTATAGCGGGGCTCGAGCCCAGCAGCGCATACGACCTCCTCAACTTTCCCCCGAATCCATGAACCGACCGATGATCCCGTCACACCGTCGATCCGTTCGAGAAACTCGGTAGAGCTCTCCGCGATACCCTCGTAAGCGTCATCGTATGACTCGATCAACGCGCCCCAGAGGCTTCCGGCACCGCCGAGCATCTCGAACAGCACGGGATTGCTGTCTGCAAGTCCGTCGAAGAGGTGGGCGAGCAGGGAATTCCCCTCCGCGGAATCATCGGGGGCAAGCATGGCGGCGGATATGGCAACCCCGGGAGGAAGCGAGGCAGGATCGAGGAGGTTTCCGCCGAGTCTGTTGGGAACCTCATGCGAATCCGTGCGTGCGACTATCGCTACGCAACCCCACGCTCCAGGCGGGACGATATGGGGACGCGGCACGGCAAGCAGTTCGAGCGCCTCCTGGAATGCATCCAGCCCTCCCTCAGAGACACCCTCGAGCTCCTCCTCGGCTTCACGACGGTCATCAAGCGCGACCTCGTAGTCCCTCGACGCACGGACAACCTCCCTCCAATAGTGCTCGAAGCCGTTGTCGATATTCGTCGAAGCGGCTGCCACCCTGCCCATATCGGTGACATCCATCTGGCACTCCTCGCATCGTGAGACGAGGCCGCTGTCGATGTCGGCAAGCGATGCATAGCCCGAGCCTGCACCAAGCGCACCGGGACACGCGAGCGTTGCATGCAGCACGCGCGCATCGCCCTCCTGGGTGCAGGGCCAGCACACGTCGGTGTAGAGCGAGGTCGCCCTCGTCTCCGCAGTGTTATGCGGAAGCTCGGGAAGGTACAAGTCGACGGTTCCATCCGCGAACTCACTGTAGTACGCATATGATAGGCAATCTATTGCGTATTCGTAGAATGCCTTGCGCGCACATGAATCTACAAGCGCCTCGAGCGTTCCGTACTCGGGGCTATCGGTGCTGAGGCGGACAGGATAGTAGGTCCGCGCCCTCACAAGCGCTGCGCCGAATGTCCAGCTCTCGTAGGTGGGATAGTCGGGATTCTGCCCGCCACCAAGTCCGGCAAGCGTAGCTGCGCGCTCGCGCATGCAGCGCGGACGCTGTCCGCAATCTGCCATCCATCCTCTGATGAGCGCCTCATTTGCGCGCTGCTCGGCCTCCTCCACCCGCTCGGCGGCATCCTGCATCCTCGACGCGTTCTCCTCGATCGAGCGGGTATCGATCTCCGTATCAAGGTTCGAGAAATCGCTCTGACCTTCGAGCGGCAGCGGCACGGCAACCCCCGCATAGGAGATGCCGTCCCCCTCGTTCGCCTCTACCGTCGCGATGGAGTTGAGCGCAACAAGCGCAGGAACAAGCTCCTCGAGCTTCGACAAACCTGAGACGGCGCTCCGTGCAAAGGACGAGCGTGATTCGAGCACCGAGGTCCCCAGCTCGATTGTTTTCTCAGCTACGGGTTGCACCCCGGGAATGCAGGAGAGCACAAGACCGGCACCGCAGGTCACAAGGCCGGCGATTCCCATGGAGAGGATGAGCGCATCGCATACCTGGGCGCACGTGGCATAGCGGGCAACTACGTTCGACGCGGAGAGCGCACAGGCATCTGCGACCTCCTGCACCTCGGCTGCGCGCGAGAGGCTCCACTGGGTTCGCCCCGCGAAGAGCACGAGCGTTATGCTCAGGAGCAGGGCAATGGCCATCGCCACCGTCGTATAGCCGCCCTCATCGTTGATGAATAACGAGATGGGGCTCAACGGCCTGTTATCTGTTCCAGACATCTGCCCATGCATCAGCATCACCTCCCAGCCAACCTGGGCGCAACCTCTGCGCATACCGAACCGAAAGCACAACGCCCTGAGCATCATGGTCGAGCACGACACCCGCGAAGAAGCCGAACACGGGAAGAGGTCGGGCATGCCCCGTAATCGAGACCTCCACCATCCCGGCTTCCTCACCAAAATCGATCGCCCAATCGTCCTCCCCTCCCGCATGGAACAAACTCATCTCGGGAATGGACGAGAGGCGATGCAGGCAAAACGTACGAACAGCATCCTCCCCGCACGAAGCGGTGACGAGCACACGCGCCGTCTCCGCCGCTGCCTGCTCCATGACCATGCGCGAATAGAGCAGGCATGCGGGCTGGAGCAGCATCCCCAGCACGAGCAGGAGCACCGGAAGCAGCAGCGCCGCCTCAACGCTCGCCTGACCGTCTTGGCGCATGAACAGTCGCAGCACCATCAGAACGCCGCCAGATCCTGCACGGCTCCGAAAGCGTCGGAACCTGTGAGCACATGCGCCGATCCGTCGATGACCGTCCTGAAGGAAGACGGATTCTGGACGAAGCCCAGGACGACGCCCATCGCCACGATGCTCGCCAACAATGCGAACATCACCAGCGCGTATTCGAGCGTCGACTGCCCGGAGCATCCGCAGACCAGGACGAAATAATGCGATTCCCCCCTCATGGCCTTGCCTCCAAACGAATGGTCTGAACAGAGCAGGACTCCTCAGCCGCCTCCCTGATGACGAGGATCTCAACCCACCCATCACCTTGGACGAGGCATCCCCATGCATCGCCGTAGAGATCGAGATAGCCTGCACATTCGAGCACGCATACCCCCGAGTCCCGATACCCCTCGAGCCGCTTCGTCGCCTCCGCCTCAAGCGGAAGGGACGAGAGCTCAAGCTCCGTAGAACGCGAGAGACCTGCATCCATGGCGGGTTCCCGTGCCGAACTGTCCTCCTGCACGGAATCCGCCATGGCCCCGGAGGTGCATGAACGGGAAGCTGCAAGCACGATTCCTACGGCAAGGCAGATGCAAAGAGACGCCGCTAGAGCGAATTGATACCTTCCGCTATCGCGTTCCACAGCTCTCCCACCTTCTCCCTGAACGCGAGAATGGCGAGAATCGCTATGACGACCAGGACGCCCACGAGGATGGCGTACTCCGTCGTTCCCTGCCCCGACTCGTCCTCCATGAAGCCGTGCGTCCGCGCGATAAGGTCGGCCATCGCCATTGCTCTCTCCTTTCCTTTCGAACGATTTCAAACGGTTTGCAGCGCCGGCCCCATAAGAGGGCCGAGTATTGCCAGCAGCATGGCCGGTACGATGAGCGTTCCCAAGGGAATCAGCATCTTGACCGGGACCTTCTCAATGGCCTCTTCGACATGCGATCGATGCTCGTCGCGGATTGCCTGCGCCTGGTGCTCGAGGACGTCCGCCAACGGCGATCCAAACGCCAGGGCCTCGGTGACTGCAGCGGAAAACCTGCCGAGCGCGGCTACATCGAGACGTTTGGCAAGCTGCGATAACGCCTCCGATCGTGTTGCAGCGCCGATGCGCCACGAGACCATCGCCTCCGAAAGAGCGGATGACAGCTCCCCGGTGTAGCGCGAGCAGTACAGCTCGAGCGAAGCGTCGAACGACAGGCCCGCAGACAGGCCGAGCGTCAGCACATCGAGCAGAATGGGAAGCTGGACGAGGCAGGCACGCCTCATGTCCTGCATGCGCTCATGCTCGAGATAGGCTGCAACGGGACCGAGCTTCTTGACCCTGTCGAGAAAGGCGTCCGCGCTCGCACAGGCCCTCTTCGCAGGAAGCTCTCCCCCCAACGTCAGGAATGCTGCCGAAAAGGCAAGCAAGGCTGCTACACACGGATACATCCTCATAAGACCACCTTCGAGAGGCTCCGCACGATGAGCACGGCAGCAAGATCCATGCAGACAGCCAGTGCAAGCGACACCATGCCGGCAGGCGTGGAGATACCCGCCTGGTAATCGGGCGAGATCATGAGCAGTATCGCGACGAGCAGGGCGGGAAGCAGGCAAACGACACGCACCGAGAGCCGCACCTGCGCTGTTTTGACCACGAGGAGCCGCTCGAGTTCCCCCGCGCGCTCAACCAAGCCGGCTGAGCGCATGAAAAGGCCATGAAGCGGACTTCCCGTGCGGTGGGATATCGCCAAGGCGCTTGCGAGCAGACCCGCTCCAGACGTGTTGAGCTCGCGCGACAGATCGAGCAGCACCTCCTCGTAGGGGTCACCGCACATGAGCCTGAGCGAGCAGTGCGCGAATGCGGGGGCCGAAACGCTGTCCTCGCGCGAGCCCACGTAGGCGATTGCCTGCGAGAGCGTGAGCCCCGATCCCAGGGAGACCGCTAGAGACCTGAACACAGCGGGCATCTCGGCAGAAAGCGCCTGTTCGTGCGCGCGACGGCATTTGGATGCATAGGCACCAACCCCAAGCGCAAACGATGCGAAGCCGACGAGAGCTCCCAGAGGTGAAGCGGCGAGAAAGGCGCCGAGG
>CAMZCV010000039.1 GCA_947305035.1 uncultured Coriobacteriales bacterium
CGCGAGTGACTTCGTGCGCGACGCCATGGTCATCACGCGCGAGCAGCCCGACTTCGAGATGCGCGGCGTGAGTTTCGAGACCCGCCTCGGCGAGGTTGCCGCGCTGCTCGGATAGGCGCTCCGTCAAATCACATAGAGCTCATGGATTCGCGGCCGCACAGCGTCCGCGGGCTACTGCGTTGCATAGAATAGCCATGTACCTGTATAAGCCCGCGAGAAGAACCGGAGTTCCCGATGACCGTCCCCATGACCGATGCCGAGTGCCGTATCGCCACCGAAGCCCTTTCCGCCCAGCTCGACCGCTATGCCGCGCTTCTCGTACGCAAGGGCTGCGCCATCAAGCCCGGGCAGCAGCTGGTCGTGACCGGCCCGGTCGAGCGTGCCGACTTCATGCGCCGCGTCGTGCGGACGGCATACGAGTCGGGCTCCGGCCCCGTGACCGTTATCTGGGACGATGATGCCATCACGCGCCTCACCTACGAGAACAACGACATCTCGTTCTTCGAGACGGTTCCCGAATGGAAGCGCACCCAGCTCAACTCGCTCGCCGAGGAAGGCGCTGCGTTCCTGCGCTTAGACGGGGAAGACCCCCTGGCGCTCAAGGGCATCGACCCCATGAAGCCCGCCACGCGCGCGCACGCCGTCAACACGCAGTGCTCCACCTACAGGAACGGCATGGAGTTCGGCAAGAACGTCTGGTGCATCGCGGGCGTTCCGGTGGCCAAGTGGGCCACGACCGTCTTCCCCCACCTCTCCGAGGCGGAGGCCATCTACCGCCTGTGGCTCGCGATCCTCTCCACCGCCCGCGCCGACGGCGCCGATCCCGAAAGCGACTGGGAGACGCACAACGCCTCGTTCGAGAAGATCAAGCGCTTCATGAACGAGCACTGCTTCGACGCCATCCGCTACACCTCGTCCAATGGCACCGACCTCACCGTCGGCATGAACAAGGGCCATATCTGGGAAGGCGGTGCAGGTCGCACGGTTGACGGGACGATATTCTTCCCCAACATCCCCACCGAGGAGGTCTTCACCTCGCCCGACCGCATGCGCGCCGACGGCATCGTGTACTCCGCCCTGCCCCTCGTGCACGCTGGCCAGATGGTACGCGACTTCTGGTTCCGCTTCGAGGGCGGCGCCGTGGTCGATTACGGTGCGGCGCAGGGCGCTGACGTGCTCAAATCCATCGTCGAGCGCGACGAGAACGCCATGCGTCTGGGCGAGTGCGCGCTCATCTCCAAGAACACGCCCATCCGCCAGAGCGAGATCCTGTTCTTCAACACGCTCTACGACGAGAACGCGAGCTGCCATCTGGCGCTGGGCACCGGCTTCCCCGAGTGCTTCGAGGGCGGCCTCGATATGGACAAGGACGAGATCATGGCCCATGGTGTCAACCAGAGCGCGGTGCATGTGGACTTCATGATCGGCTCCGACGACCTGAACATCATGGGCATCGCCGCCGATGGCACCGAGACCAAGATCTTCGTCAACGGCCAGTGGGTGTGGGAGTAGGGGCGACACATGGACGATTCCCCCTGCAAGCTGCTTTTCCTCGAGCCCGTCTTCGTGGAGAAGATCTGGGGTGGACGCAAGCTTGAGACCGAGTTCGGCTACAGCATCCCCGATGGTCCGATCGGAGAGTGCTGGGCGATCTCCGCACATCCGCACGGCGACTGCCGCGTGGCCGAGGGGCCTTATGCGGGGCTCACGCTCTCCGCGCTCTGGCGCGACCACCGCGAGCTCTTCGGCAATGCTCCGGGTGACCGGTTCCCACTGCTCGTGAAGATCCTCGACGCCGACGACGCGCTCTCAGTCCAGGTCCACCCAGACGACGCCTACGCAGCAGAGCACGAGGACGGCAGCCTTGGCAAGCGTGAGTGCTGGTACGTGCTCGATGCCGACGAGGGAGCGCATATCATCGTGGGCCAGCACGCCCGCAACCGCGCCGAGTTCCTGCAGATGGTCCGTGAAGGAAACTGGGAAAACCTCCTCAATGAGATTCCCGTGCACACGGGCGACTTCTTCGCCGTGGAGCCGGGGACCGTCCACGCCATCCTTGCAGGTACGCTCATCCTGGAGACCCAGCAGTCGAGCGACGTGACCTACCGCGTGTACGATTTCGACCGCGTGGACGCATCCGGCAAGTCGCGCGATCTGCACATCGAGCAATCGGCCGACGTGGTTGACTACGCCGCATCCGCCCCCATGTCGGGAGAGCTCGCAGCGCCCGAGGTGGATGGCATCACGCACCTGCTCCACAACGACAGCTTCGACGTGCTGCGCGTGCGCATGCATGACGAGGCTCCCATAGAAATCGAGCAGCGATGGGACTACCTCTGCGTGAGCGTGGTTGCGGGGTCAGGCTCGCTCAAGTTGGACGGCGGCGAGACCCGTTCGCTCGCCAAGGGCGACCACTTCATCGCGCTCTCCGGCGCTGGCGCGCTCCTGTTCTCGGGCGAGATGGAACTTATCTGCAGTTATGTGGAGCGTTCGTCGACCTGCAGTGGCAGCAAATAGGCTAGAATAGCTATCTGGTCGGGCCGTTAGCTCAGTTGGCAGAGCAGGGGACTTTTAATCCCAAGGTCCAGGGTTCGAGACCCTGACGGCCCACCATATGAGATTGCGAGCCAGGTCCGGGCGGCCTGGCTTCTTTTTTGCCTCCGCATGGTCTCGAACCCGCAAGGGCGCGGGCGTCCTGCGGACGGCCGCGGCCCGAGCGCGCAGCGCGAGGGAGGGGAGCGCGAGCATGCGAGCGCGGCGAGACCCTGACGGCCCACCATATGAGATTGCGAGCCAGGTCCGGGCGGCCTGGCTTCTTTTTTGCCGCCGCATGGTCTCGAACCCGAAAGGGCGCGGAATTTCACCACAATCCCGTTGTTCCACCGCACAAACCCCCGGCGAGAACAGCTCTCTGCATGTTTTCGCAGGTCAAAGGCTCAAGAGTGCACGAGAAGCGTGGCGTGCGAAGGGTCGTGTGGTGAAAAACCAGAAGTGTGGTACGCCAAGCACGGCCAAACGTCGCGAAATCGTCAATTGCTTTGAATTTCCGCCAAAGACACGAAAACAGCCCAAAACAGACCGTTTACCGAGGTTTTTATCCATGCCAAGCTCCTTCTGTAACGGAAATTTAATGCTAAATAGTGCATAAATCAGCTGAATTACTGCATTCTTTCACAAACAATGCAGCCGTTTTGCGATTTCTTTGGATTATTCGGGTCCAATACTTAAGAATTTGTTACAAGTTCCCAGTTTTTTGCACCAATTACGGATAATCTAGGAACGGGAAGTCGGTAAACGAACTGGGCACCCGCTCTTTTCGCGACACCGTCAGCTGTATCGGCAGGAAAACCCCGCGCAACCGATCAGCTAATGCGCGGAACAACAGGAAGGAAGACCCATGCTGAACTACGATCTTTCCAGAAGGCGTTTCGTCCAGGGTGCTGGCCTCACCAGCCTGGCTGCGCTGCTCGCAGCTTGCGGCGGAAACAACGGCGGCACCGAGCCCGCTCCCGACGGCGGCACCGAGCCCGCTCCCGAGCCCGCTCCCGAGGGTGCCAGCAACGATCTGGTTATCGGTCTCTCCTATGAGCCCGACACCATGAACGTTTACGCCACCCACCTGCTCGGCGACGTCCAGGCCATGGTCGTTGAGGGCCTCCTGGTCCCCAATGGCGACATGGAGTACGTTGCTCAGCTCGCCAAGGAGGTGCCCACGGTTGAGAACGGCCTCATCACCATGAAGGATGACGGCACCATGGACATCACCTACAACCTGCGCGAGGGCCTCAAGTGGCACGACGGCGAGCCCGTCACCTCCGCCGACGTCAAGATCACCTGGGAGACCGTCTCCGCCTCCGAGTGGGAGTCCACCGACGGCTGCTACGACATCGATTCCATCGATTGCCCGGATGACCTCACCGTTGTCTGCCACTACAACAAGCAGACCCCCGACTTCGCACAGTGCCTCTTCACCTTCGGCATCATGCCCAAGCACATCATCGAGAACCTCGACATGGCCGATGAGACCAACGAGTACGACAACGCCCCCGTCGGCACCGGCCCCTACAAGTTCGTCGAGTGGAAGCGCGGCGAGTACATCCGCCTCGAGAAGAACGAGGATTACTGGGGCGAGGGCCCGTACATGGACTCCGTCACCTGGCGCTTCATCGAGGACGAGAACACCCGCATCAACATGCTCAAGACGGGCGAGATCAACGTCACCGCTGGTATCTCTTACGGCAACTATGACCAGGTCAAGGACCTCCCCGGTCTGGTCACCGTCACCCACGGCCTGAACTCCTGGCGTTACCTTGACTTCAACTGCACCAAGCCCGGCCTCGACGATGTCGCCGTCCGTCGCGCCATCTCCTGCGCCATCGACAAGCAGGCCCTCGTGGACCAGCTCTTCTCCGGTCTGCCCACGCCGTGCGACCAGCCCTGGATGCCCTCCGATCCTTACCACGTCGAGGGCTTCGTCTCCCAGTGGTCCTATGATCCCGCAAAGGCCGAGCAGATCCTCGAGGAGGCCGGCTATGTCAAGGGCGCCGATGGCGTCCGCGAGAAGGACGGCGTCCGCCTCGAGTTCATCGTCGGCTGCGCTCAGGGCCGTGCCGAGATGGAGAGCATGCAGCAGGTCATCATCAACGACCTCAAGCAGGTCGGCATCAAGGTCAACGCTGAGACCTACGCCGCTTCCGCTTGGTCTTCGATGATGTGGGATGGCGAGTACGAGCTCGGCCTCGGTGGCTACATCACCTCCCCCGGCGCCTCCCGTACCCTCTTCTGGGCTTCCGACCCCGAGCTCGGTTACCTCAACCGTGGCAAGTGGTTCAACCCCGCCTTCGACGAGCCTTCCTACAAGCTCGACTCCGAGATGAACGAGGAGACCCGCAAGGCTCTCGTCAAGGAGTGCCTCGCCGCGTTCGACGACACCCTGCCCCAGGTCGTCCTCTACGCCTCCACCGAGATCATCACGCACACCGATCGTCTCCAGAACTTCATCCCCAACCCCACGAACATGACCAACTTCTGCATCTCTGCTCCGTGGAAGCTCGCCTAGTTCTGTAGCTGTTCAGAATAAGCCTTAGCGTTCGGGCGGGCATGCTGGTTGCATGCCCGCCCGCATACACTTCATTGGGAGGAGGAGCGTAGGTGCTTAAGTACATTGGGAAACGCATCCTGCAGGCAATTCCAATGCTCCTTGCCGTGTCCATCATCATCTTCGCGCTGATCCAGGCGATGCCCGGAGACCCGTTGGACATGTACCTGGAGAACCCCAACGCAAGTCCCGAGGCCATCGAGCGCATCAAGGAGGCGCACGGCCTCAACGATCCCATCCATATCCAGTATCTGCATTGGCTTCAGGGCGTCTTAACCGGCGACTGGGGCGTGTCCATCATGACGAGGCGTCCCGTCCTCGGCCTTATCGGTGAGCGCGTCCTCCCCACCCTGCAGCTCACCGGCACTTCGTTCTTGATCGCTCTGATCATCGCGGTGCCGATCGGCGTCTACTGCGCCATCCATAAGGGCAAGGCGTTCGACAACATCGCCACGCCGCTCACCTTCTTCGGCATATCCATGCCGTCGTTCTGGTTCGGACTCATCCTCCAGCTCATCTTCGCCGTCGGGCTGGGATGGCTCCCCAGCGCGGGACGAACCTCGATCAACGGAGCCGGAGCGGGCTCCGCGCTCGACATCGCCCGCCACTTGATTTTGCCTTCAATCGTCCTCTCGCTCATCTACTTCGCGAGCTGGACGCGCTATACCCGCACGAACTTCCTCGAGGTTCTGGGACAGGACTTCATCCGCACGGCGCGTGCCAAGGGTCTGCATGAGCGCAAGGTGCTCTTCGTGCACGCCCTGCGCAACGCGCTCATCCCCATGGTCACCGTCATCATGCTCGACATCCCCGTCATCTTCTCCGGCGCCGTCATCACCGAGCGCGTCTTCGCTTGGCCGGGCATGGGAACGCTGTTCTACGACTCCATCTCGAAGCATGACTTCCCCATCCTGATGGGCATCCTCATGGTGAACGCCTTCCTGGTGATCCTCGCGAACCTGCTGGCAGATATCCTCTACGCGGTGCTCGACCCGCGCATCAAGTACTAGGGAGGGCATCGTGGCAGCATTCACCAGAAAACAGCAAACCGAGCAGCTCGAGAGCCTTGCAACCAACACGGCCGTCGTGCGCTCCCCGTTCCAGCAGGCGGTGCACCGCTTCCGCCGCAACCACATCGCCAAGATCGGCCTTGTGATGATCGTCATCCTCATCCTCATCGTGATCATCGGGCCGTTCCTCATGCAGTACGATCCCGACGCCGTCGACCTCATGAACGTGAAGGCCAAGCCGTCCGCCGAGCACCTGCTGGGCTGCGACGAGATCGGCCGCGACCTGCTCACCCGCCTGCTTTACGGCGGACGCATCTCCATGGCAGTCGGCCTCACGAGCGCCCTGCTCTCCATCATGCTGGGCTCGTTCATCGGCGCTTTGGCGGGCTATTACGGCGGCATCGTCGACGGCCTGCTCATGCGCTTCACCGACCTCGTCCTCACTATCCCTACGCTTCCCCTGCTCATGACCCTTGCGGTGATCTTCAAGCCGTCGCCCATCTTCCTCGTGGTCATGATCGCGCTCCTCATGTGGCCGTCTTCGGCGCGTCTGGTGCGAAGCCGCTTCCTCACCCTGCGCGAGCTGGACTACATCAAGGCGGCGCGTGCAACGGGCGAGTCTGACGCGCGCATGATCCTGACGCACCTCCTGCCCAACTCGCTCGACGTGATCATCGTCACCGCGACGCTCTCCGTGGGCAACTCGATCATCATGGAGTCCACGCTTTCGTTCCTGGGCTGCGGCATCAACCCGCCCACCGCGAGCTGGGGCAACATGCTCCAGAACGCCCAGAGCACCATGGCCACGGCGCCGCTCACCGCAATCGCCCCCGGCCTCATGATTCTGCTCACCGTCCTTGCGTTCAACTTCTTGGGCGACGGCCTCGATGACGCCATCGATCCCAAGCGCGACAGGCAGTAAGGGAGGTTGCCCTATGGGAGAACGACTTCTCGACGTTGAGAACCTCACCGTTAAGTTCCATTCCGAAGACGGTGCGTTCACCGCGGTGGACGACCTCTCGTTTGCCGTGAACAAGGGTGAGAGCGTGTGCATCGTGGGCGAGTCGGGCTGCGGTAAGTCCGTCACCTCGCTCGCCATCATGGGCCTGCTCAACATCCCGCCCGCAGAGGTTTCGGGAGCTATCGATTTCGAAGGCCAAGACCACCTTAAGCTCACCAAGGACCAGATGCGCAACATCCGCGGTGACCGGATCGCCATGATCTTCCAGGAGCCTATGACCTCCCTCAACCCGGTCTTCACCTGCGGATATCAAATCTCCGAGGCGCTCATGCTGCACCAGGGGATGTCGCGCGCGGAGGCCAAGAAACGCTCCATCGAACTGCTCCGCATGGTGGGCATCCCCCTGCCGGAGAAGCGCTTCAACGACTATCCCCACCAGCTGTCGGGCGGTCTGCGTCAGCGCGTCATGATCTCGATGGCGCTGGCGTGCAACCCCGACCTGCTCATCGCCGACGAACCCACCACCGCCCTCGACGTGACCA
>CAMZCV010000040.1 GCA_947305035.1 uncultured Coriobacteriales bacterium
GCGTCCCAGAAGCGTGACGAGTGCAGGCGCCTCAACGAGCGCGGGCGAACCGCCGAGATGGGCACGTCGATGCGCACGCCGAGAATGGTCTTGGCAAGCCAGAGGAAGAAGAACAGCACGAGGATGGGAATCACGCACGACGTGACGATCATCACCGCGAGTGTCTCTATGAAGAGGTTGATCTGCGCCTGCGCCCAATCGAGCGTTCTTCTTGCAGCTTCGGACAGCGAATTCGGGATGCTCTGAACCACCTCGGGGATCGACCCGAAGAACTCACCCACGCCCTGGAAGAACCCGTCGACACCGCTTTGCGGCTGCGTTGCCTCGGACTGAACCTGCGATGTGGCATCGCCGGTGAGGGACGAAGCCTCTTCCGGTTGTTCGAGCGACTGGACGGCAGCATCCAGCGTCGACTGATAGGTACTCTCGATAAGCCTGGACACATACACGCTGGCAGGCACCACGATGGAGATCATCAAACCGAACACGAACAGCCTCGCGGAGATGCTGAGGATCTTATCCCGCAAGGCGGGGTATCTGCACCCCAGCACGGCAATCAGAAACAGCACGCAGCTCGCCGGGATGAGTATCCTGAACGCCACCAAACCGAGGATGGTGAGCAGGTATTTCTCAAGGTAGATGGCACCGATGACGATGGCAAAGTCAGCTCCGAGGTCGAGGAGCTTCTCGGCGATGGGCGTTCCCACGTCGTCGGGGATCGCCGTGATGAGCGCGGATGTTGCGGTTGACCCCGCAACGAGATGCATCACGGTGTCGCGCTTCTCGTCGAGCGCTGTGATGGTATCGGCGTACGTCTCGGCGGAACTCGCCCAGCTTGCAAGCGGGAAAGCCGACACGAGCGCAATCACGATGGCCAGCACTGCAGCGATGAGGCGTCTGTAGGGTTTGTCGGGGGGCAATATGAGTTCGGGAATGCTGATCTGCTCGGGGGCATCGTCATAGCGGACGATTTCCTCAGACGAAGAGTCGCGATGGTCCATGGCATCCTCCAATCGACGGCTATCTAAAGTGTTCCCCAAACAGCTCGCCGAATTGCACAAGGATCAGAGGATGAACCCGCTGACAAGAAGGTTGAGCAAACCGCAACCCAGCATCACGGGGAGCGGTCCGAGCTTCTTCACGTGCATGAGGTAGAAGGCGAGCGCGATAACCGCGCACACGTAGACGCTGTAGAGCAGCTCGATGGTCGGCGCTTCCGGAGCGATGGCGGCAACTCCGAGCTTGATCATGGTGGATGCGATGAGCGCCACAGCCATGCACTTGAGCGAGGTCATGATGCTCTGCACAAGCGGCGTGTTCTTGTATCTCCTGAAGATGTAGAGCAGGACGAGCGCCACGATGACGGGGGCGGCGATGCAGCCCAGCGTTGCGGCGATGGCTCCGGGGATGCCCGCCACCCGCATGCCCACGAAGGTGGCGCTGTTGATGAGGATGGGGCCGGGCGTGATCTCATCCAGCGCGAGCAGGTCCATGAACTCGGCGTAGGACATCCATCCCTGGGAAACCACAACCTCGTGCTCCACGATGGGAATGGCTGCATAGGCTCCGCCGAAGACCATGAAGCCGATGCGCACGAACGCGAGGAATACCTGGATGACGAGGATCATCGGAGGTCCTCCTGCCGCTTGACCAGCAGCGCCTTCGCGATTCCCGCGGCGATGCATGCGAGCACGAGCCACGCGATGGAGCATCCCGTGAAACGCACGTAGAGGAAGGCGAGCACCATGATGACATATGGGTATGCCCCGCCCTTGTCGGTGGCGTTGCGGAAGAGTCCGATAATCACATCGAAGAGCATGGCCACGACACCCATCTGCATGCCGCGCAGGAACAGCACCACATAGGGATTGCCCACGATGGCCTCGTAAAACACGGTGACGGCGATCATCACGAGGAACGGCGGCAGAATGACTCCGAGCACAGCGGCAAGCGCACCGGCGAATCCTGCCACATGATAGCCCACCACCGTCGACGAGCTCACAGCCATGGGGCCGGGCGTGCTTTGGACGATGGCGATATAATCGGCCATCTCTTCCTCGGTAAGCCATTTGCGCTTGTTCACGAAGTCGTCCTTCATGACGGCGAGGATGGCGTAGCCCGAGTTGGCGGTGCAGCTGATGGTAAACGTCGCAAGGAACAACGCACGCAGCTTGAAGAACAGGTTGTCTTGCTTCGGATCTTCGCCCGCCATGGGATTCCTTCGTTGATGGAGCGGTTGCTAGAGCTCGATGGTGCTGGAGCCCGCCGCCTCCATACGGGAAGCGATCTCGCTGATGATGGCGACGCCGGCGCTGGTGCCGATGCGGCGGCAGCCCAGACGAATGAACTCGAGGAAGTCATCTGCCGTACGGATGCCACCGGCGGCCTTGACGCTGACTGCGGGATCCACGTGCTCAACCATCAGGCGCACGTCGTCGAAGGTGGCACCGCCCGTGCCGAAGCCGGTGGACGTCTTGATGAAGTCGGGACGCACCTCGCTCGCAATCTCGCAAAGGCGGATCTTCTCGCTGTCCTCGAGGTAGCAGTTCTCGAAGATGACCTTGCAGATCTTGCCGTGCTCATGGGAGACGTTCACGATCTGGGCCATCTCGTCGGCAACGTAGCCCCAGTTGCCGTTCTTGAGTTCGGTAAGGTTGACCACATAGTCGATCTCGTCGGCACCGTTGGCGATGGCGTCCTGCGTGTCGAAGACCTTCGACGCGATGGTGGTCTGGCCGAGGGGGAAGCTGATAGCTGCACCCACGTGGATGTCGGTTCCGTCGAGCAGGCGCTTGCAGAGCGCGCACTGGGTCTGGTTGATGGCCACCATCGCGAAGTGGTTGTCGCGTGCCTCGGAGCAGAGCTTCTCCATGTGGGCCGCGCTCGCAAATGGCTTGAGATTGGTGTGGTCGATCATGCGTGCGAGGTCGTCAAGCGTCCAAGTCCTCATAGTGGACCCCTTCTGTTAAACGGCTCATGCGTTCACTGGCTGACGCGTTCTATAGTAGTACGTGGTACAGGTTGCATGACGGGAAGGGGTCGAAATGTTGAATGTCTGCGTAATCGGGTGCGGCCGCGCCGGCAGGATCCACGCGAAGAGCTATGCGGGCGGAGTTACGGGGGCCCGTCTCCTCGCAGTGTGCGACCCGTCGGAGGAGGCCCGCGCAAGCGCCGCGGCAGACTTCGGAGCCGCCCGCACCTTTGCCGACTGGCACGACGCTCTCGCCGACCCCGACATCGACGCCGTTGTCGTCGTCACGCCCACCGGTCTCCATCGAGACATCGTGGTTGCAGCTGCCGCCGCAGGCAAGCACGTCTTCTGCGAGAAGCCCATGGCGAGCTCGGAGGCTGAGTGCGACGAGATGATCGCCGCATGCGAGCAGGCGGGCGTCAAATTGCAGATCGGTTTCATGCGCCGCTTCGAGGAGAGCGTGCAGCACGCCAAGGAGGCCATCGACGCAGGCGAGATCGGCGATGTGGTGCTCGTCAAATCGCTCACCCACGGGCCTTCGCACCCCAAGGAGTGGATGTACGACGTGCGCAAGAGCTTCGGCCCCATCGGCGAGGTGAGCTCGCACGACTTCGACCTGCTGCGCTGGTTCGCAGGCTCGGAGGTCAAGAGCGTCTATGCCGTGGGCGGCAACTTCCGCTCGCCCGAGGTGGCCGCCGAGTGGCCCGAATGGTACGACACCTTCGCCATGACCCTCACCTTCGACAACGGCGTGCTGGGCATGGTCGACGGCGCGCAGTACGTGCAGTACGGCTACGATTTCCGATTCGAGGTGCTCGGGACGCGCGGATCGATCCTCGTGGGCCAGCAGCCGCGCGAAACCTATACCGTGGCAACGGCTGATGGCAGGATCAGGCGGCCCATGAACAACTCCTGGACCTACCTGTTCCGCGAGGCGTACATCCGCGAGGCGCAGGCGTTTGTCGACGCCGTCGCCCAGAACACCGAGACACGCGTCACCGGCCATGACGGCAAGATGGCGGTGCGCTTGGTGAATATGGGCCTCGAGTCGCTGCTCGGGCATTCGGTGGTCTTCGGCAGCTAGCAGCCGGGCTATTCGAGGCCCGTCGCCTCATCGATGCCGAGCACGATGTTCATATTTTGGACGGCAGCGCCCGACGCGCCCTTTCCGAGGTTGTCGAAGAGGGCGGTCACCGTCGTGCGCTCGCTGTCGCCGCACACCACGATGACGAGATCGTTGGTGCCTGAGAGCATGTTGGCGTAGAGCGTGGGGCCGTGATCGCCGAACGGGAGCACGCGCACGAAACGCTGGCCCTTGTAGTGCTCGGCGAGGCAGGCCTGGATATCCTCTGCGCTCGGCGAACCGGGAAGCAGCCGGTTGTGCAGCATGATGGTGGTCGCCATGCCCTTGTAGTAGTCGTCGACCACGGGCAGGAAGACCGGCGGCTGGGCAAGCCCGCACACCTTCTGCATCTCGGGGAGGTGCTTGTGCGAGAGCGAAAGGCCGTAGATTCCCGGGGCGTCGAGCGCAGCCGAGCGGTCATCGCTCTCGTAATCGGCGATCATCCGCTTGCCGCCGCCGGAGTAGCCCGTAAGAGAGAAGCACGTGAGCGGGTAGTCCGCGGGGACGATGCCCGCCTGCACGAGCGGGGCGGTGGTGGAGATGAAACCCGTGGCATGGCATCCCGGGTTGGCGATGCGCTTGGAGCTTGCAATTGCGTCGCGCTGATCTGCGGAAAGCTCGGGATATCCATAGGTCCAGCCATCGGCTGTGCGGTGCGCCGTGGAGGCGTCGATGATGCAGACGTCGGGGTTCTCGACGAGGGATACCGCCTCGCGCGCGCCATCATCGGGAAGGCAGAGGAACACGATGTCCGCAGAGTTGAGGAACTTGCGGCGCTCCTCGATATCGTGCCGCTTGTCCTCGTCGATGCGCATGAGCTTGAGGTCATCGCGCGAGCCGATGCGCTCGAAGATCTGAAGGCCGGTGGTGCCGCTCTGTCCGTCGATGTATACGCGTGCCTTGGTCATGATGCTCCCTTTGACGCACCGCACCCTTCCGTGCGGATTACAGCTCCTCAGGATAATAGAAGTTCCAGTCGCGGCGGAAGTCGGTCATCATGCGCATGACATCCACGGTGATGTCCATTTGCGCGAGCGCCTCCTCGTCGCCTGCGACGGCAGCCTCGAGATCCGCCAGCACGTAGCAGAGCGCCAGCGGACGCTCGCCCGCGCGGAAGGTCTCGACCTCTCCGCTCTCGGTCCACACGATGGTTGCCTCGTCGGCGCGCGGGTACTCGATGATCTCGATGTAGGCCTTGTCAGCGGAGATGACCGCACGTTTGGGCTGCTTGGAGTGGAGCGACAGCGAGATGACGCCCATCTGGCCCTCGGCGTTGCGCAAAAGCAGGCCGCTTGTCATGTCAACGCCGGTGGGTGCGGGATTCATCATCGAGAGGTGCTCGTTGGGCGTGCTCTCCATGAAGAGGCGCATAAGCGTGAGCGAGTAGATGCCGATATCGAGCATGGCGCCGCCCGCCAGGTTGGGATTGAAGAAGCGGTTGCGCTCGTCATACTCCTTGAAGCTGCCGAAGTTCTCCTGGATGAGGTTCACGGTGCCGAAGTCGCCGGCCTTGGTGCGCTTCACAAGCTCCTTGTAGAGAGGCATGTGGAGCTCGGTGCAGGCATCCATGAGCACGACGTTGTTCTCGCGGGCGAGCGCGATGGCCTCTTCAAGTTCCTCGGAGTTGAGGGTGATGGCCTTCTCGCACATCACGTGCTTACCTGCAGCGAGGGCTTTGCGCAGGTAGGTGATGTGTGTGTTGTGCGGCGTTGTGATGTAGACCGCATCGATATCGGGATCGGCGAAGAGGTCGTCGATTTCGTCGTAGACCTTGGGGATGCCGTACTTCTCGGCATAGGCGACGGCTTTGTCGTGCGTGCGGTTGGCAACGCCATCGATGATGCGTCCCTGCAGTTGGAGCGCCTGCGCCATCTGGTTGGCGATGACGCCGCATCCGAGAACACCCCAGCGGAGTTTCGGCGCGGTTCCCACGGTGATGGTCTGCTCGGTCATGGTGACTCCCTCCTTCGATGATTCTCGTAACAATTCCCATTATACGAACAACGCGCAGGTTACAGGCGATAGACGGGCAGGTGTGGGCAGCGCGAGCAAGCCCGAAGACCACAAAAACCCGCTGGCGTATCATGATTTCATGCAAATCAGCTCGCATGCGTAATTCTATGCATTAAAGCTGCATATCTTCAAAAGTATATTCATCTTGAAACGATAGGAATCCTCTTCAGGGCGAATTCCTGATACGTCAGCGGGTTTTTGCGTCCTTCCAAGCAGGCAGCTGCAGCCGGCTACTCCTCCACCTCGTCATCGCCGCCGATCATCTCGAGCAGACCGAGCGCGGCGGGCATGATCTCCTCCTGCGTGCGCTTGAACGGCGTCGTCACCTTGCCCGACTTGGGGAAGACCAGGCCGCCCTTCTGCTTGATCTTGAACGCCACGGCCTTGGGAACCTCGAAGAGGTCCTGGAATACGAGCCTCCCGTTGGCAAGCGTCACCGACGTGCATCCCAAGCGCTGGGCGCGGATGCGCAGGCGGGCGCGATCGAAGAGGTTCTTACCCGCGACGGGCAACGCACCCCAACTGTCCTCGCAGTCGCGCTCGATGGCGTCGATGTCGCTCAGCTCGGCTGCTGCGGCAAGGCGGCGATACACCAGGACGCGCTTGTCGACCTCGGGGAGATACTCCTCGGAGAGGAAGAAGTCGGCGGGCAGGTTGATGGTGACCTCCGCAGGCTCCACGTCGCGCGTCTCGCCGCGCGCCTCGGCAACCGCCTCGCCGAGCATCTGCGTGAAGAGGTCGAAGCCCACGCCGGAGAGGTTTCCGTGCTGCTCGGCTCCCATGAGCGAGCCCGCACCGCGGATCTCGAGGTCGCGCTACCCAAGTCCTGATATTCGTAGATTGCCGTGAGGCGGTCGGTGGCCTCGGGCGTGAGTGGCAGCTCGGGCGGGAACATGAAATACGCGTACGCCTGCTCGTGTCCGCGCCCCACGCGACCCTTGAGCTGGTAAAGCTGTGCCAAGCCCAGACGCTGGGAATCCTCGATGATGAGGGTGTTGGTGATGGGGTTGTCGATGCCGCTCTCGATGATGGTGGTAGCCACAAGCACGTCGATCTCGTGCTCTTGGAAGCGCATCATCACGTCCTCGGTGTCACGCGGGCTCATCTGGCCATGCGCCACGCCGATGCGCGCCTCGGGCGCCGCCTCGAGCACGCGCCCCACCGCCTCGTCGATGGTGGTCACGCGGTTGGACACGTAGTAGACCTGCCCCTTGCGTGCAAGCTCCTCGCGGATGGCAGTCGAGACGATGTTGGGGTCG
>CAMZCV010000041.1 GCA_947305035.1 uncultured Coriobacteriales bacterium
ATATGAAAGAAACGTCTTATGGCATACATAAGACGGAATACGCCTTAAAGCATTTATATGGTAGGTTCAGGCTGACACAAAGTCAATCAAATCAACAGAATCACCGCACGTGGAACGTATGGTAGCTGCGGTTTAATCACCATCGAGCACGTCATGTACCACACGGTATGCAAGCGAAGCCGGATAGCCTTTCGATGCGAGCAGGCGCATAAGTTTTTGAAAATCGTTCTTCCCGGTGAGGTGTTTGCGCGAGGCGATGGCATACGCGCGCTCGTAGTCGGCCTCATCGGAGAAGAACTCGTCGGGCCATCCGGGGATGGACTGCGGCTGGATTCCCCGAGCCTCAAGCTCACGTTGAATGCGCTCCCTCCCCCATCCGGAGTTGATCTTGCCCCTGATGAAGAACTCGCCGTAACGCATGTCGTCTATGAGGTAGCATCCCTTCGCGCGCTCGACGGCAGCTTTGCGCACGTCCTCGGGGAAGCCGTCGAGGCGAAGCTTCTCGAGCGCCTCCTTGGATGAGTAGTCGCGGATGTCGATGAGCCCCACAAGACGCTTCCACGCGCAGTCCTCATACACCTGGGAGAGCGTTTGGAAGAACGCTGCGGAAGTTGGCGCGTGGAGATCGTCGCTCTCCTGAAGCTTGAGGAGGGCACGCGCCACGGATACGGGAACGCTCCGGTATTCGGTTGAGCTTCCAGAGCGTAGGACAACCCGTCCCTTGGGTTTTAGACGCCCAAGGGACGATGCTGCATGCTTCTCGGGAAGCTCGATCGCTATGTCGAGCTCTTTTGCCATGGTTGGAATGCGGCGCTACTCGCCAACGGGGACGTCTGCATCGAGGATGACCGGCGCGCCGACCTCCTCCTCGTCGTCGAACTCGAGGCCGAACTTCTTGCGGACGCTGGACTCGACCTCGGCGAGAAGGCTCGGGTTGGTACGCAGGAACTCCTTGGCGGCCTCCCTGCCCTGGCCGAGGCGCTCTTCGCCGTAGGCATACCAGCTGCCCAGCTTCTTGATGCTGCCGCAGTCGACGGCCATATCGAGGATGTTGCCCTCTTTGGAGATGCCGGTGCCGTACATGATGTCGAACTCCGCCTGCTTGAACGGAGGAGCGACCTTGTTCTTGACGACCTTGACCTTGACGCGGTTGCCGACGACCTCGCCGTCCTTCTTGATGCTGTCGACGCGGCGGATCTCCATGCGGACCGAAGCGAAGAAGCGCAGCGCACGGCCGCCGGGCGTTGTCTCGGGATTTCCGTAGAACACGCCGATCTTCTCGCGGAGCTGGTTGATGAAGATGCAGGTGGTATTGGACTTGGAGAGCGAGCCCGCGAGCTTGCGGAGCGCCTGGCTCATGAGACGCGCCTGCGCGCCCACCGTGGCATCGCCGATCTCACCCTCGATCTCGGCGCGGGGAACGAGGGCCGCCACCGAGTCGATGACGACGACGTCGATGGCGCCGGACTTGACGAGCATGTCGCAGATCTCGAGCGCCTGCTCGCCCGAGTCTGGCTGGGAGATGAGAACCTCGTCGATATCGACGCCCACGCGAGCGGCATAGCCGGGGTCGAGCGCGTGCTCGGCATCGATGAAGGCGACGACGCCGCCGAGCGCCTGAGCCTCGGCGAGGATCTCGAGGGACAGGGTGGTTTTGCCCGATGACTCGGGACCGTAGATCTCGACGATGCGGCCGCGGGGAACGCCGCCGATGCCGAGGGCGACATCGAGCGCGAGCGAGCCCGTGGGGATGGCCTCGATCTCGAGCTGCGCATCATCGTCGCCGAAGCGCATGATGGCACCTGCGCCGTACTTGCCCTCGATTTCCTTGCGTGCAGCCGCGATGGCTGCATCGCGCTCTTCACCGTTTGTGATGGGTTTGATTGATTGGGATGTGAGCTTTGACTTTGCCATGATGTCTCCTGCCTTTCGACACACTAGATGGTATACGAACAACCGTTCGTAGTCAATAGATGTTCGTAAAGCGTAGACGATGGCTTGTGCACGTCTTTTTCACGTAGCACGCACGTAGCTTGCAGATATCTTCAGAGCAAAGACCATGCTCCTCCCCTACCTGCAAATATGGCTAGATCCGCCGTTGGCGGTGAAGATTGCTGCAAGATAACGGGAGATGCCGGCTACGCAAGATGTCCATAGAGGATGCCGAGCGCATGCACGAGGGCCTGCTCGCGCACGTCGGAGCGGCCTCCATCGAACAGCATGCACTCGGTTCCGGAATCCCCGGGGGTTCTCCACCCGAACCAGACGGTCCCCACGGGCTTTCCGGGCTCTTCGCCGCCAGGACCAGCGATTCCGGTCACAGACACCGTCACATCGGCTCTCAGGGCCGCAGAGACGCCCTGAGCCATGGCAAGGGCGCATTCTGGGGAAACAGCGCCGATGGAAGGATCGTAGAGGATGCTGGGGGAAACGCCGAGCACATGCTCCTTGATGTCGAGCATGTAGCTCACGACGCCGCCGGCGAACACGTCGGATGAGCCAGGCACCTCGGTAAGGGCGGCGGAGACGAGACCTCCCGTGCAGGACTCTGCGCAGGCGATGCGGACACCCTTGCCGCGCGCGCGGGCGAGCACGGATTGTGCGAGTTCGAACACCGCAGGAGAGAACGACATGGCTACCTATCCATAGCGGTGAGCGCTGGCCAGGACTTGATGAAGTAGTCGATGCCGGACCATGCGGTGAGCACGACGGCCGCAACCATGAAGATGAAGCTGAGGGTATGGAACCCGGAGGTGAATCCCCCTGCGGGAAGTGCGGCGCACAGGAGGTATCCGCCGATGGCGATCATCGTGGTAGCGGTTTTGGCCTTGCCGAGGTTGGACGCGGCGATGACGGTTCCCTGGGAAGCCACGACCATGCGGAGGCCGGACACGAGGAACTCGCGCGCCACGACGACGAGCAGCACCCAGGACGAGCAGAGGCCGCGCTCGAGCAGAAACGCCAGGGCGACGACGACCTCGAGCTTGTCGGCGATGGGATCGAGGAACTTGCCGAACGTGGTGACCTCGTTGCGGCTGCGCGCGAGATAGCCGTCGATCTTATCGGTGAAGGACAGCGCGACATAGAGCAGGAAGACGAGGAACCCGCCCCATGAGAATTTGGTTCCGTCGGGAGCCGGAAACGCCTCTGCGATGGCGAGCCAGAGGGGGACGCAGACCACGCGCGCGATGGTTACGTAGTTCGCCGGTGTTGCGATGGCTGATTTGCGACCTGCCATGGAAATCCCTACCCCTCGGTGATGATGCGACCGACCATCTCGTAGCAGAACGAATCGATGAGCTCGACGCGAACGATATCGCCCACGCTGGCCTCGCCCTCCTCGATATGGACGACGCCGTCCGAATCGGGAGCTTGGAACCAGGTGTGGCCGATGAGCTCGAAGCCATCGCCGTCCTGCTCGACACCATCAATGATAACGTTGCAGACCTCGCCCACGTGCGACGCGGTTGCCGAGAAACCCGATTGCTCAGCGATGTCGATGAGCCGCTGCGTGCGCTCGAGCTTGACATCCTCGGGAACCTGGCCGTCGAGCTTCGCGGCGTAGGTGCCGTCTTCGGGAGAGAACGCGAACACGGAGCAGTAATCGAAGGACTGCTCGACGAGGAACTGCTCGAGCTCCTCAGCGTCCTCGTCCGTCTCGCCCGGGAAGCCCGCCATGGCCGTTGAGCGCAGCACCATGCCGGGGATCTCCGCACGCAGGCGCGCGAATAGCTCGCGGAGCTGCTGGGGCGAGCCCTTGCGGTTCATGCGCTTGAGGATGCGCTCGGAG
The DNA here is from genome assembly GCA_947305035.1 of uncultured Coriobacteriales bacterium. Classification (GTDB taxonomy): domain Bacteria; phylum Actinomycetota; class Coriobacteriia; order Coriobacteriales; family Atopobiaceae; genus RUG721. The sequence goes on from CAMZCV010000041.1 coordinate 3,791, forward strand.
CAATGCTGGATGGGGATGTCGATGTAGGGCAGGACGCAGGGCAGGTCGCGGATGGCCGCGATGAGCTCGTCGGTCATGCCCTCGGGCTGCAGATAGAGCACGCGGATCCACGCGCCGTAGGGAGCTGCGACGGCATCCATGGCGCGGAGCAGCTCGGCAAGCGAGGAGGGCGTGTCGAAGTCGCTGCCCCAGATCCCCGTGTCCTGGCCGATGAGCACGAGTTCGCGCACGCCGCCCTCGAGCAGGGCGCGTGCCTCGGCGAGCAGCTCGTCGAGCGGGCGGGATGCATAGCGGCCGCGGATGTACGGGATGGCGCAGAAGGAGCAGAAGCGGTTGCATCCGTCGGAGATCTTGATGAACGCGCTCGCACCCTCGACGGTGCGCAGCACGCCGCACGGAGCGCACGGAGCGATTTCGAGCCCGAGCACGGAGCGCATGACCTCGACGATGCCGTCCTCCTCATCGTGGCGGACGAAGGCTGCAATCTCGGGCAGCTCGTCGGCAAGGCCCTCGTCGGCATAGCGCGATGGAACGCAGCCGCACATGACGATGGGGACGCTCCGCACTCCCTGCGCGATCTCCTCGGCAAGCGTGAGCGTGGTCTCGATCGACTCGGCGGTGGCGGACTCCAGGAAGGAGCAGGTGTTGACGATGACGGCATCTGCCTGCTCGACGTCGGTTGCCTCGCCGAATCCCGCGGTGGTGAGAAGGGCGCGCATGCGGTCGGTGTCGACCTCGTTCTTGGCGCAGCCGATCGTGATGTAGAGGATGCGCATGGTATGCCTAACGGTAGTTCGTGAACTGGAGCGGCTGGCCGTAATCCTGCTCGCGCAGGAAGGCGATGACGGATTGGAGGGCGTCCTTGGAGGCGGAGCTCACGCGGAGCTTGTCTCCCTCGACCATGGGCTTCACCTTGAGCTTCATGTCGCGGATGTCCTTGGCGATGCGCTTGGCGGTGTCGGCATCGATGCCCTGGATCATGCGGCCGGACTGGCGGACGGACATGCCGGCGGCAGGTTGGGCCTTGTCCATGCGGAGCGCTGCGAGGTCGATGCCGCGGCGCACGAGCTTGGACCCGAGCACGTCGACCACCTGGCCGGCGACGAACTCGGAGGGAGCGGTGATGAGGAAGCTCCCGTCCTTGCGCGAGAACTCTATCTTCGCGCCCGAGCCCTTGAGGTCGTAGCGCTGCGCGAGCTCGCGCACCGTCTGCTGGTAGGCGTTGTCAACCTCCTGCATATCGACATCTGAGACGACGTCGAAGCTCGAATCCTTGGCCATTGCCTTCCCTTCTATCAACCCGTGTACGGGGTGCCGTCGGCCGGGTTGAGCTTGGCGCCCGTCTCGGGATCGACGCAGTAGAGGTTGCCGTTGTTGTGGTCGATGTAGATGTCGTACCCGTCGTAGGTGTACTGGTACTCGTCGCCATCGGTGTTGGTGGAGGGTTTCTCCTCCCCCTCGTCCGAGGTGTTCTCGCCGCCTTCTTCGCCGGTGGGTTTCTCGGTTTCGACCTGGGGAGGCCCGTCGACGGTGATGATGCCCACGCCGGACGACTTCATCTCGAACTGGCGCTGCTCGCCGTTGACGAAGACGCTCACCGCGGAGATGTCGCTGGCGCGGACGACGAGCTGCGTCTTGACGTCGTAGCTCTGCTCCCACGGACCGGTGACGGTGTCGGCGATGGAGCTCTCGCCGTCTGCGGTGATCTCAAGCCAGGACACCTGTCCGTCGGCGACGGTGACCTTGACCATGACGACGGTGGGAGCGGCTGGCTTGGTGATCTCGACGGGCACCTGCTCGCTGGCACCGGTCTGCTGGCCGGTTGCAGTGGTCGTCGCGTTGGGATCGGTTGCGGTGGTTCCTTCTGCGTTCTCTCCCGTCTGGGTGGTCTCGGTGGACTGGGCGGGCGTCACGCCGACGGTGCGGGTCTGCTCAGCCTCGGTGCCGGTATTGGAGACGCAGCTCTTGACGGAGAAGATCACGATGCCGGTGAGCACGAGGCCGAGAAGGACGATGACCGTGAAGAGGGCGCGGCGGGCATCGCTGAACCAGCCCATGATGGCGCCCAAGATGCCGCCCGAAGACTGGCGGCGGTCACGGTTGGCATAGCCGTCGCGGTCGCGGCGCTGGCGGGAGCGGTCGACGTTGGGCCGCTCGACGTTGGCGATGTTGTGGGATGAGCGGCGCCCGGCCTCCGAGGAGGCGGACTCGTAGGGAATGGCCTCGTCGTCGAACGCGCGGTCGTCGCGGTACTGGTTGCGCGGCACGCTGCGCGTGGTGATGTCGTTGCGCCGCATGGAGCGGGAACCGCTGCGCTGGCCATCCCTGTCGCCGCGGCGCCTGGAGCTGCGCGACGGGCGATCGAGACTGTAGGTGTTGTTGTACGAGCGGCCGGAAGCGTAATCGGAACGTCCGTAGGACGAGGAGTACGTCGTGGAGCCGGGGACGGGCGTGTTGGTGGGAACCACGGCGCCGGTGGAGCGCGAGTGGACGCCCGAGGTGGTGGCGAAGGCACCGTAGTCGCCCATGGGACCGCCCGCCGTGGGCAGGTAGGGCCTGAGCTCGACGTACGCCTTGGGGCGGGACTCGCTCTCGTTGGGCACGTCGTAGCCGTCGATGATGCGGCCGGAGCGCGTATCGCGCGTGCGACGGCGCAGGTCGTGCGACGATGAGCCGTGGAGATACTCGTAGTACTCCTCTGAGTACATATCCACGAGCTCGCGCGGCGAGAGGCCAAGATAGCGGGCATACGACGCGAGCATGCCCTGGGCATAACCGCTCTTGGGCATGTTCTCGAAGTCGCCCTCCTCGAACGCGATGAGGACCGACTCCTTGAGCTTGAGGACGGACGATGCCTGTGAGATCGTCAATCCGAGCTCGTGGCGCTTGTTCTTGAGCGTCTCTGAAAACTTAAGGCGAGCCACCTACTCCACCTCCCGATACTGCGCCTCGGCCTGGATGAGCTCTTCCAAGCCTTCGGCATCGAGCAGCACATCACGGGGCTTCGAGCCGTTGGGGGGTCCCACGACTCCTCTAGCCTCGAGCATGTCCATGATGCGACCTGCTCTAGCGTACCCTACAGCAAGCTGACGCTGCAGGCCGGACGTAGAACCCAACTGGGATTCCACGACTATCTTCGCGGCCTCCCAGATGAGCGGGTCGTCGTCGCGGTCGGCCGGATCGCCTGCGGCTCCCGGCTGGCCCGGCGCTACGAGCGACAGGATGTCCTCATGGTAGTCGGCCTTGGCCTGCGTGCGGATGAATTCGACGGTCTTCTCGATCTCCTCGTCGGAGACGAAGCAGCCCTGCGCGCGCTTGGGTCGGCGGCCGCGCAGCTTGATGAGCATGTCGCCGTTTCCGAGCAGGCGCTCGGCGCCGGTCTGGTCGAGGATGATGCGCGAGTTCATGCCGTTATCCACCGAGAGCGCCACGCGGTTGTCGATGTTGGCCTTGATGAGGCCGGTGACGACGTCGGCGGAGGGGCGCTGCGTGGCGAC